>CADAAM010000056.1 GCA_902785905.1 Oscillospiraceae bacterium
TTGCTGTCCCGAACCATGTCCGCGTAGGCGTCACGGCTGAAATAGCAGGAATGGGCGTTCTCGCCGTGGATCAGAAGCACGGCGCTGCGGATCTCATTGGTGTACTGAAGAATGGGCTGGTTGACAAAGCTCTCGCAGCCGATGACGTTCCAGCCGCCGTTGGAGTTGAGAGAACGGGGATGGTAGCCGCGCGGGGTCTTGTAGTAATCGTAGTAGTCCTTCACAAAGAAAGGCGCGTCCTCCGGCAGGGGATCGACCACACCGCCGCCGAGCTTATACTCCCCGTTTCTGAGGTCTTCCAGACGCTGGGCGCACATGGCGGCCTTCATCTGATAGCGCGCCTCCTCGCTGTCGGCGGAATCAAAATAGCCCTTGGCATTCACACGGGTCATGTCGTACATGGTGGACGCGACCGTCGCCTTGATACGGGTATCCAGTGCGGCGGCGTTCAGCGCCATGCCGCCCCAGCCGCAGATCCCGATGATGCCGATACGCGCGGCGTCGACCCGCTCATACAGAGAAAGGAAATCCACCGCCGCCATAAAGTCCTCGGTGTTGATGTCAGGCGAGGCCATATAGCGCACGTTACCGCCGCTCTCGCCTGTGAAGGAGGGATCAAAGGCCAGCGTCACAAAGCCGCGCTCGGCCATGGTCTGGGCGTAGAGGCCGGAGCACTGTTCCTTGACCGCGCCGAAGGGGCCGGAAACAGCGATGGCGGGCAGTCTGCCTTCTGCGTTTTTCGGAATATACAGATCAGCCGCGAGCGTAATGCCGTAGCGGTTGATAAAGCTCACCTTGCTGTGGTTGACCTTGTTGCTCCTGGGGAAGGTCTTGTCCCATTCCCGGGTCAGATTCAGTTTTTCAAGCTTCATGATGCGTTCTCCTTCAAATGTTTTTGTATCGCGGATCAGCATGTCCAGTCGATCCAGCTGTCTTTGTTTTTCGTGTATCTCTTCCAGCGCGTCGCAGCGGCAGGAACGAAGACAGCGGATCAGATCCTCGACAGCGCCCCCCTGATAGAGAGTTTCTGCGCGGCGAACGGAGGCCGCACTGCATCCGGAGTCTTCCATACATTCCTTGATTTGCGTCCAATCGCCCATCTTTTCTTCCTCCGCTGACTTTTTGCAGTCATAGAATAGCATATTGCAATCCAGTCCGCTAATGGTTATAATGAATATCATGATATTCTGATACAGCATATCCCTGGAGGACAGACAATGGATTTACGAACGCTGCGTTATTTTCTCGCCGTCGCTCGGGAGGAGAACATGTCCCGGGCCGCCGAGCAGCTTCATGTGACACAGCCGACCCTTTCCAAGGCGCTGAAGTCATTGGAGGATGAGCTTGGGAAAAAGCTGTTTACGCGGCACAGCTTCTCTATCGCCCTTACGGAGGAAGGCGTCCTGCTCCGCAGCCGGGCGGAGGATCTTGTCTCCATGGCCGACAAGATCGAACAGGAGTTTTTATCCCTGGATGACATCACAGGCGGCGATATATATTTCGGACTTGCGGAGTCCTATCAGATCCGATATCTGGCACAGGAGATCCGGGCATTCAAGAAAGTTTACCCGGATCTTCGCTACCACATCACGAGCGGCGACACGGAGCAGGTGACGGAAAAACTGGACAAGGGGCTGCTGGATTTTGCGGTTATCTGCGAAACACCGGACGCCCGTAAGCATAACAGTATTCTCTTCCCGGAAGCAGACTATTTCGGCGCGGCTGTTCCCACGGACCTGGCGCTTGCAAAGAAAAAATACATCACAGCCGACGACCTCGCGGGGCTGCCGCTGTTTTGCTCGGAGCAGAGCTGGGAGAACGATATACGCCCCTGGGCGGGAGAGAAGTTTTCGAGCTTTCGTCTGGAAGGCTCCTTCCGTCTTTCGTACAACGGCTCTATGTTTGCAAAGGAAGGTCTCGGCATCCTGCTGACCCTGAACAATCTGATCGATACCTCCCCGGGAAGCGGTCTGGTTTTTCGTCCGCTCAGTCCGCATCTTGAGTTGAAGCTGTATTTGATCTGGAATAAATATCAGCGCTTCACGCCGATTGCGGAACGCTTTTTAAGGCAGATACAGAGCTCTTTTGCAGGGCGCTGAAAGCAGAAACAGGCGGTGCCGGAACTGATCAAGCCGGCACCGCCGATTTTTGCGCTCAAGCTGTCACACGACTTGCGCAGCCCGTGGAAGCAAGCGCTTTCTTTATTCCTGATTTATTTCAAAGCGAGACCGGTGACCCAGCTCTTCAGCTCTCGCTCGGAGGCGCGGGCGGAAAACCGCTTTCCGGCAAGAACCTTTGCGCCCTTCGCCAGAGCTGCGATACGTTCCTGCCCCTCTCCGAGCTGGCTGCCGCCTGAGGTGAAGAAGGGGACGATCGTCTTGCCGGAAAACTCATAGGCGTCAAGAAAGCTGTCGATGATGCTGGGCTCGCGGTACCACCAGATGGGAAAGCCCAGAAAAATGATGTCCGCTTCCTCCACGGGTGCGGCCGTATCGACAAGCGCCGGGCGGCAGCTCTTGTCCTGCATCTCCACGGTGCTGCGGGCCTTCTTGTCCATCCAGTTCAGATCCCGCCGCTCATAGGGTACCGCGGGCTTGATCTCATACAGTTCGGCCTCTGCCGCTGCGGCAAGCGTATTTGCCAGTCTGGCGGTGCTGCCGCTGGCGGAAAAATAGGCAACCAGTGTTTTCATCAAATTTGCTCCTTTCTCGTTTGTCCTTTATGCTTCCTCGTTCCACACCTCACCGAACAGCACATCGCCGTTGAGGTGGGCAAACATCGGCGAATACTCACCGAGCTGAGCGCGTCCCGCAGTCTGAGGGATCTTTTTTCTCATGTCATACTCCAATTTTTCTTTTTAGATATTTCATATTCTTTTCCGGCAGACCGGAATCGTCGGAGAGGTTTACCGCGCCTGCTGCGCATCCGCTTTGTTCGTTGCCGCTCCCTGTTAAAGCAGCATTGACACGTTGTCAGAACGTACTATAGCATCATTCTGACATCGTGTCAACATCTTTTTTATTTCTTTCAGCTGCTTTTTTATTGAGCTTTCTCCGCCGCTGTCCGGATTTGTCTGCTCACCCTCTGTGGGCAAGAATCTCCTGATATTTTTTGCTCGCGGCTTTGCTCTCGGCTGCGCGGCGCTCATTGATTTCCTCATAGTGTTCGATGAGCAGATCGACAATGCTGTTTGACAGAAGCCCCCTATGTGCATCCTCCCTGATAATGGTGACCACCCTTCCCTTCTCCATGCTCTTTCGGTAAGGGCGTTCTTCCGTAAGGGCTGAGAAAATATCGGCTACGGTCATGATGCGGGACCCGAGAGACAATTCGCTCTCACTCAGGTGGAACGGGTATCCGCTGCCGTTGAGCTTTTCGTGATGGAGGGCTGCCCACGCGCTGATCTGCTCAAAGCCGCCGACATCCTTCAGAAGAAACCAGGTATAGTAGGCGTGCTCCTTCATGATGTTGAATTCTTCATCGGTCAGCTTGCCGGGCTTTTCCAGAATCTCGTCCGGGATTTTCAGCTTCCCAAGGTCATGCAGATGCCCGGCAATGCGCATCATTTTGCATTCATCCTCCGACATGCCGACCAGTTCGGCGAGCGCCACCGCGGTTGTGGCGACGCCGGCGGAGTGCATCGCGGTAAACGGACTTCGAAAGTCAATGATTTTTGACATGAATTCCGTCAGGATGACGGTCTCATCCAGTGTTATCCACCGATTTTCCTGAATCAGATCCAGGAAAAACTGCGGCCGATAGATCATATCCATCCAGACCGCCTCGTGGGAACACAGTCTGTCAAAAGCGGCCAGGACCTCGGGGCTGAACACCGACTCTCCGCCGCAGCGGATCATCTGCTGAACCTGGCCAATCTGATTCAGGACCGGACTTTCGCTGTTGAGCAGCAGGGATACCGCATCCGCGAGATGGACGATCTGCCCGATCTGGTGCGTGACCTTCAAGTCTGTGTGAATCCCCTTCAAGCGCCGCCACGGCGTCTGGCTCTCCCGGACGACAGGCGCAAACGGAGAAGTCAGCGGGAAGGTCTTCAAGATGGAAGCGCCCACAGCGGCAACCTGCCCCGCGCTCATTTCAAGGTCGGAAAGCGAGATGTTTCCCTGCTTCAGAACGCCTCCGATGTCGTGGAGCAGCCCGCCTGCGAACGCCATCATACGGTGCTTCTCATCCATGTCCAGCGCCTCTGCCAGACGATAGGCGAGGTATGAGACCTTCTCATGGTGGTCCTGCAGCTCCGGACTGACCAGATTCATCGTATTGGCAAATGCGCTGATGATATCCCGTTTTGTTGTAAACTGCCGTATCATGGTATTCCGCCTCTCTGCGGTTATTGTTATCTGAGGATGCTTTTGGCGAACTCTGCCGCCGCCTTGCAGTCTTCCTCGTCCGGCTTGCCCTTGTGGATACCTTTGAACTCGCCCTTGCAGTGAAACTCCCTCTCGTCGATGGGGATGCCGACCCTGTCCGCTTCCGCTTTGACCTTTTTGTAGGTAGAGTTGAGCATGGCCGCCGAGCCGAAGTTGACGATTTTTCCGACCATCTTCTTATCCAGCGAGGCTATAAATTTTCTTACCTCCGGGTCGATGGAAAAGGCATAGTAGGAGTTGCCCAGAAAGAGGATATCCACCGCTTCCGTGAGCGGCGTGCCGATGGGCAGAGCCTCAGCGCCGACTGCTTTTGCGACCGCCTCAGCAAGCCTCTTTGTGTTTCCGGTCTTCGTATAATAACGTACTGCGATTTTCGTAATGAAGCCTCCATTCTTGAATGATAAATCACCCGGTTTCTCCGCCCGGTGTGCCGGTCCCCGGTTTGCCGACGCGCAGCGGACGGGCTGAACATTCTGTCCCTATTGTACACGGTGGGCCACGTTCTTTCAATGCCTAATTCCTGCACGGCCCGGCTTTATCCAAATCATTGTTTTCTTTTAAGTTAGATTTAGTTTGAGCGTCTATGATGGCCTCAGAAACAAGGAAGGAAGGTCATACCAAATGGACGCAACCTGTGTTTTTAAGCGGATTGAGAAGAAGTATCTTCTCTCCGAAGCGCAGTATGCCGCGCTGTTTCAAAAAATCGGCTCGCACCTCAAGCCGGACAAATACGGCCGCAGCACGGTGCTGAGTCTCTATCTGGACACACCGGATCACCGGATGATCCGCAGTTCCATGGAGGCTGTGGACTATAAAGAGAAACTGCGCCTGCGCAGCTACGGCACGGCCGGAGCGGATTCAACCGTGTTTCTGGAGCTCAAGAAAAAGTTCGGCGGCGTGGTATACAAGCGCCGCGCGGCAATGACCTTGAAGGAAGCGGATCGCTATCTGCGGTTGGGAATCAAGCCTTTTGAGAGTCAGATCATGTCTGAGCTTGACTGGGCCATGCGGCTCTACGGAAGGCCCCGGGGCGCGATGCTGATCGCCTGCGAGCGCGAGGCCTGGTTTGACGAGGAGCATCCCGATCTGCGCCTGACCTTTGACCGGAACATCCGGTATAGGGAAAACGAGCTGCGCCTTGACCGCGGCTCCGCCGGGATCCATCTGCTGCCGGGAGGCACCGTGCTGCTTGAGATCAAAACAGCCGGCGCCATGCCCCTGTGGCTGGCGGACGCGCTGGATGCGGCAGGAATTCTGCCGGGCAGCTTCTCCAAGTACGGAGCCGCCTATATGCGGACGCTGGAAATAAACAAGCGCCCTGTTTCCATGATAGAAGGAGGAAAAAGACATGTCGTCAATCTTTAATGCCATTCTGACCGGGAGCTTTTCGGTCGGACAATATCTGCTCAGCCTGCTTTTCGCCGGACTCTGCGGCGTGATCACCGCTCTGGCTCTGAGCCGGGAAAGCAACGCCACCCGCAGCTTTTTGAGTTCTCTGGTCGTGCTGCCGATCATCGTCACCACGGTGATCCTGATGGTCAACGGCAATGTGGGCACCGGCATCGCCGTAGCGGGCGCCTTCTCGCTGGTTCGTTTTCGCTCGGCGGCCGGGAAAGCCCGGGATATATCCGCGATCTTCCTGGTCATGACCGCGGGTCTCACCTGCGCGGCCGGATACGGCGCCGTCGCGCTGCTGTTCACGCTCATCGCGTCCGGCGTCATGCTCCTGCTCTCCCGCGTTCCGATGAACTGCGACCGCTTCGTGCAGCTTTATATCACGGTTCCCGAGACGCTGCATTTTGCCGACGCCTTTGACGACCTGTTCGATCAGTACACGAAGAGCCGGAAGCTCGTGAAGGCAAAGACCTCCAACATGGGAAGTCTGTATAAGCTGGATTATAAAATTGAAATGAAGGACCCCGCCGCCGCGCAGGAATTTCTGGACGCCCTGCGCTGCCGGAACGGGAACCTTGAAATTGCGATTCTGAACGAAGCTGATGGAGGAGAGGAATTATGAAGAACTCTTTGAAAATCACACTGGTCAGCGCGCTGGCGCTCCTGATGCCGGCCGCCTGTGCCGCAGTCCCTGCAAGCGCGGCGGAAAGCCTTTTCGCCGCGTACGCCTTGACGGACACCGCGCCGATTGCCGCGCCGGACACTACCGTCTCCGAGCGCGACGCCTCGGGCGCGTACAACGTCTCCGGGGCGGTAGTCCTCCCCCCGGACGGCGAGCTGACGATCAGCTCAGCCGGTACCTATCTCCTCTCCGGCCATTATGAAGGCATGCTCGTTGTCGAAGCCGGTGAGGAAGACAAGGTTCAGCTCATACTGGAAAACGCTTCGATCACCAACGAAAACGGCCCCGCGATTTATGTCCGCAGCGCGGATAAGGTCTTCCTCACCGCGGCAGAGGGCACGGTCAATGTGATCTCCGACGGCTCGGCCTATACGCTAACTGACGATGATACCACTCTGGACGCGGCCGTCTTCAGCAGAGCCGATCTCACGCTCAACGGCTCCGGCAGTCTGACGATCAACGGAAACTGTAAGCACGCGGTCGTCTCCAAGGACGACCTCGTGATCACGGCAAAGGATCTCACTGTGAACGCGCAGAACGTCGGTCTCAGCGGCAAGGACTCCGTGAAGCTCTCTGGTGCGGCCGTCAGCATTACGGCGGGCAGCGACGGCATTCGCTCGGATAACGACACCGACGCGGAAAAGGGCTTTGTCTCTGTCGCAGATTCCACGCTCACCATCGCTTCCGGCAAAGACGGCATCCAGGCCGAGACGGTCTTCACGGCCGAAAATTCCGACGTCAGTATTGTTTCCGGCGGCGGAAGCGGCGCGCGCAGTGTAGACGCGGAGGAATCCTTCAAGGGCATCAAGGCCGGAAACGCCATCACGATCAGCGGCGGATCGTATCGTATTGACTCCCTCGATGACGCCATCCACACTGACGGCTCGATCCTCATCGGTGACGGTGCGTTTACGCTCCTGAGTCCGGACGACGGCATCCACGCGAATGAGACGGTCACGATCTCCGGCGGCACACTGAACATCACGGCATATGAGGGAATTGAGGGAACGTATATTCTCATCAGCGGCGGGGACATCACGATCGCTTCCTCGGGCGACGGCATCAATGCAGCGCGCAAGTCTTCTGCCTTTATCCCGACTGTGGAGATCACCGGCGGCAGCGTCTCCGTCACAATGGGTGCGGGGGACACCGACGGCATCGACTCCAACGGCAATATCATCATCAGCGGTGGGACGATCAGTGTCAACGGCCAATCCGCCTTTGACTACGACGGCAGCGCGAGCTTCACCGGCGGAACGATCTATGTCAACGGCCAGCAGGTCAGCGCGATTCCCAATCAGATGATGGGTCGCGGCCAGGGCGGCTTTGGAGGCCAGGGCGGCTTTGGCGGCGGACGCGGAGGTCAGGGAGACTTCGGCGGTCAGGGCGGCTTTGGCGTTGGCCGCGGCGTCCGTCCCTGAAATTTATAAAACGAATTGGGACCCGGATCATGTCCGGGTCCCAGACTTTTATCGGAAAATCAGCCGAGCGGCAGCTCCGCCGTCACGGTCAGGGAAAGGCCGTCCTCGGATTCCGCGTGGATCGTCCCCTTGTGCGCCTCCGTCACGGCCTTCGCGATCGCAAGGCCCAGGCCGAAGCCGCCGGACTCCGAATTGCGGGAGCTGTCTTCCCGTGCAAAGCGCTCAAACAGCCGAGCCGTGTTCCCCTTTTCCATCGGCTCTGTGCTGTTTCTGACCGTCAGGCGGGCAAGCTTCCCGCTCTGCTCCAGCCTGAGCGCCACCGTTCCGTTTTCCGGCGAATATTTCATGGCGTTATCCAGCAGGATGGAGATCAGCTTGGCAAGCGCCTTCTCATCCCCGTTGACCTGCAGATCGGGCGCGACGGAAGCGGAAAAGGTCCTGCCCTTTGACAACGCAAGGGACTGGAAGGACTGCGCGGTCTCGTCGACGAGCTCGGAAAAGGAGAAGCTCTGCATCTGGAGCGCGGCGTTCTCCTCCTCCATTTTGGACAGGTAGATGAGATCCGCGGTGAGCTCCGCGAGGCGACTTGTCTGCCTGCGGATATCCGCGATCCACTCGTTCTCTTCGTCCAGCTCAGACTCCAAAACGTCTGCGTCGGCCCGAATGATCGTGATGGGCGTTTTCAGCTCGTGTCCGGCGTCCGTGATGAAGCGCTTCTGCTTCTCGTAGCTCTCCGCGACCGGGCGCACGATGCGGCCGGAGAACACCAGCAGGAGCAGAAAAACCGCGAGGATGCCCACCGCGGAGATGCCGACGCAGGCGTACAGGAAGCCGCGGAAGGTGTCGAGTTCCCGCTGGCAGTTGAGAAACACCAGCATGACTTCGCCGTCACAGACGGCGCGGCAATAGCGGTATTCCTCGGCAAAGCCCTTTTCTCTTCCGGTAGCGTACACGCTCTCCGCAAGCGCCGCGGCCTCCTCCTCTGTCAGAGAGGCGAGATTGTCCAGATTGAGCCGGGAGAGAGCGCCGTCGGAGAACCATGCTGTAAAAAAGCGCGACTGGTAAGCCAGTTCTCCGCTGCCGCCGTGCCTTCCGCCGAAGGGAAACATCTTCCCCTCGTTCGGCGGGGCCGACATCTCCGGAGGCTTATCCTCCATACGAAACATCTGCCGGGGAAAGGCGCCCTTGTTATCCGCGAGGATCTGCAGGGTGCTGTCGGCGTCGGAAATCAGACTGCGGTAGCTGAGCACGTTGATCGAGCCGATCAGGACAAGCAGCACAAGGAAGACCGCGACGATCGCCGCCGCGACAAACTTTTTCTGGAGCCTGCGTATCATGAACGCACCTCCAGATAATAGCCGACGCCGCGCTGGGCTTTGATCTCGATATCCGCCTCGATCCCCTTGAGCTTCTTTCGCAGCGTGGAGATATATACCCACACGATGTTCAGCTCCGCCTCGCTGTCATAGCCCCAGATATGATCCATGAACGTCTCGGTGGAGACGAGCTTGCGGGGATTGCGCATCAGCATCTCCATCATTTGAAATTCCTTCCCGGCGAGCTTTGTGCTGCCTCCCGGACCGCTCAGATCGTAGCTTGCGCAGTCGAGCGTGACCTTGCCGAAGGAGATGGTCTTGTCCGGCTGAACGCTCAGCACCCGCGTCATCGCGCGGATGCGGGCCAGCAGCTCCTTCATGTCAAAGGGCTTGGTCAGGTAGTCGTTGGCCCCGCTGTCAAGACCGGCGACCCGGTCGTCGATCTCCGCTTTAGCCGTGAGCAGCAGCACCGGTGTACTGTCGCCGCGCTGCCGCATGCGCCGGAGCACCTCGATGCCGTCCATCTTCGGCATCATCACGTCCAGGATCGCGCCGTCATAGTTCTCCGTCTCGAGATAGTCCAGCGCGCTTTTGCCGTCATAGACGACGTCGACGGAATAGTTGTTCTTGACCAGGATCGTCGAAACGGCTCGGGCCAGGGATTTTTCATCTTCGGCATACAGAAGTCTCATCGGGCTTCACCTCAT
>CADAAM010000057.1 GCA_902785905.1 Oscillospiraceae bacterium
GGCGATCCGGGCAATGTCGTCGCCCTGGCGGATGATAGGCGCGCGCACACCGCGCACAACAGTTCCGATGGTTCTCATTGAAATGCGCTCCTTTTGCCAGACGGCACAGATTTTGCTTGAGACTGCGCCATGCGGCGCAGTGGATTTATCAATGACCGAATAATTATACAGCCATGTCGGCCATAAGTAAAGCATTTTTGACAAAATTCTGATCCTTTTTTGAGAGCCGCTCACTCTCCGAGACATAGACCAGCTCTGTGGGGTTAAAGAGACGCGGGACCCTCTGGCAGTTGGCAAGACCCCGGCTCACGACCAGACGGCCGTCCGTCACCCCGCTTGTGAGTTTTGGAAACAAACCCTGTCCCGGGGCAAAAAGACCCTGCCCAAGCAGCCGTATCTGCCCGCCGTGGGCGTGGCCGCTGAGGACGAGCTCGATTTGTCGCTCCCGCAGATACCGGGGGTAATACTCCGGATGGTGGCAGAGCAGGAGATGATACCCTCTCTCTGCGCAGAAGGCGTCCAGCCAGTCGAGCGGCGGAGGCATGTGCAGGAAACGGCTGCGGGTGTGCCGGTTCGCCTCCCCGGGGGCGTATCCGGCGGCAAGAAACTGCCGGTACGCATTCACCCGCGAGGAGCTCAGTCCCCCGATCACAAGGCGCGCTCCCTTGCGTTTAAGAACCGTGAATGTGTTGTTGAGCGGGACCGCGCCCATCTCCCGGATCAGCGCGAGATCGCTGTCCGTGATCATCCACTCGTGATTGCCGAGGGAGACGAAGCAGGGCGCGATGGCGGCGCAGGCGGAAAAGAGGGGGAGAACTCCGGCCTCTTCGACCTTGAGCCTCGTATGCGAAGGCCTGCCGTACAGAAAGTCGCCCGCCACACAGATGAGGTCGGGCCGGTTTCGCTCGAGCGACGCGAGCACGGCGTCAAAAGGCCGCTCGTGCAGGTCGGACACAAGGGCGAGACTCAGCGGACAGCCCGGAACGGAATAATAGGTTTCCTGCAAGGCAAAGCCTCCTTTCCGTTAATATGAAAAGCGGAAAGTGAAGTTTAAAACTCCGCTCTCCACTTTCCGTACTTTACTTTTCGCTTTTTTTCTTTGCCCGCTCGTTGGTGTCGATGCTGCCGCGGAAGACGACGAAACGGTCATACAGGTATTCCGTCGTGAGGTTCAGAGCCATGTTGATGGCCGTGACCAGATACTCGTTCCAGTGAAGCCCTTCAGCCAGCCAGTTGCCGAGCAGCGTGGTCAGCGGGGTGAACACGGCGTAAAACAGCGCCACCAGCAGCATGGCCTTCGGCACGTTGTTCGCGCTTTGGAAAGTGAACTGGCGGTTGAGCGTGAAGTTCCACAAGACCGATGCGGTCAGTGCGATCAGGTAACAGGGCCAGTAGGGCCAGTCCGTCAGCTCGTTGAGCGCGGTGAAGAGGCCGATCTCGATGATCCCCGCCGAGGCGGAGAAGAGCACGAACTTCACCGCGCGCCAGAGCTCGCCGCTTTTTTTCATGTCCCTGTATCCGCTTTATCCGACCAGAGCCAGCGCATCGGCCAGGGCCTGGGGATAGAGCTCCGTCTGGGCGCCGACGACAGGCTCGCCCAGCAGATTGCCCTCGCTGTCCACAAAGAAGCTCGTGGGGACGTAGAGGGTAAAGAGCTGCTCCTCGATATCGTCCGTGCAGACCAGGTTGAGGAAGCCCGCGCCGTTTTCTTTCAGCAGCGCCTTGGCCTCGCGGCCGGACTCTGCACCGTCAAGGCAGACACCGACAATCTGGCAGCCCTGCTTTTCAAACTCACGGGCGAGCTTTCCGAGCTCTCTGAGTTCCCCGCGGCAAGGGCCGCACCAGGTCGCCCAGAGGTTGAGCATCGTGACCTTGTGTCCGGCAAAGAGCTCCTCACTCGTCACCTCATTGCCGCTGAGATCGGTGGTCTTGAAGGAGACCGCGCCGCTCGGCTCCGCGTGGGCGGACAGGGGCTCCGACAGGGTCAGACCGGACAGGAAGGCGTCACGGTCGGCGCACAGGGCGGTGAACTCGTCGTACAGCTCGCCCATGGCGGCGCTGTACTCGTTCATTTCGTCCTCGAGCTTGGCATACTGGGCCAGGAAGAAGGTAGTGTCTCCCTCTTTGCCGATCTTTTCCAGGCTGATGAATTCCGCGCCGTAGGGCTCGTTGTACTCGGCCAGGAAGGGCAGCAGCTCTTTGAGCCCGCGATTGCCGTCGATGCCGATGATGTCAAACAGGCACCCGCATATATGTTCGTCATCCCAGCCGGACTTCGGCGCTTCGGGCTCTTCCATGCCGAAATCAATGGACGCAAGGCGCGCGTTTGTGTATTCGACAAAGGCGCCCCAGTCCTCGTCCGGGATCGCATAGTACAGCGCCGCAATCTCCACAATACCGGGGTCGGCCATACTGAGTGGACCGCCGCCGCTCCAGGAGAGCTTGCCGCGGATGTTCTGATAACGCTCCGGCAGCGCGTAGTGGAAGCCGACATAGGGGGCATCGATCACCTCGTGGTTTTCAGTCGCCGCAGGCTCCTCCGCAGGGACGGGCTCCTCCACAACAGGCTCCTCGACCACGGCAGGCTCCTCCACAACAGGCTCCTCGACCACGGCAGGCTCTTCCACAGCGGGTTCCTCGACCATGGCAGGCTCTTCCACAGCGGGCTCCTCGACCATGGCAGGCTCTTCCACAGCGGGTTCCTCGACCGCGGCAGGCTCTTCCGCAGCGGGGGCCGCCTGCACGCCGCCGATCAGGCGGATGTTGTCAAGAATCAGCGCCTTGTTCTCCAGCAGGGAGAGGTATTCCTTCAGGTAATCCTCCCCAATCACCTCCGGTGAGCAGAAGTCCAGCAACAGGTCGGGATCAAAAGCGCACAGGAAGTAGGCGTAGCCGTCCCGCTCCCCGATGGGGGTAATGTCCAGATTTTCATAGAGCTCCGTGATCTGTTTGAAAAGGTCCTCTTCACCCTCATAGTAGACGGGATCCAGATTCTGCTCCATGATCCAGGCGCGCAGCTCCGCCTGGCCCCGGCCGCCATTGATGGCGGCAATGCTCGCCAGGGGCAGAATCTTGCCTGCAAACTGATCGTTTATCTCGCTCAGCTTGTCGAGATCCCCCGAAAGAAAGGCGTCCATCTGCAGCTTGCTGAGCTGATCGCACTCCTTCGCGGGCATGGCGATGTAGTCAATGCTGACAGACAGGACGCCCTCGCCGGGAGTATAGCCCTCGCCGGAATCGATAAACTCAAGGCTGCCCTTCGCATTGCGGAACTCCATCGGGATCCACAGCTCAATACCGGACAGCTCGCCCGTCCAGACCTTTTCGTCGCTGTCGCCGTTCGCCCAGGCCGCTCCGCCCAGGGAGAGGAGCAGCAGCACTGTCAAAAGAAGACTGATGGTTTTTTTCATGTTTGCCGTGACCTCCTTACATTCGACTGTAAACCTCCGTTTTGCAGTCGACCTTTTTTACTTGGTTATTATAGCACCCCGCGTTTGAGAAATCCAACGGAAACTGTGAACATTTGCAGCCGCTTGAATACTATATTAATCCATTGTCGCTTTCCCTGGCAATGCTGCTCCTTGAAAGCTATTCTCTCATAAGTAATCCTGAAGCCTTCCGACGAGACTTGTGCCATACTTTGTTATCGGCCCTGCCCGACACGGTTTTGCCTCGAGAATGATTTCTGCTATGGCAGATCCGTATATATTGTGCTATACTGGCCCTGTCATTTGAACACGGAGGTATCTTTTTTTATGTGGGACAGAAAAGAATTAAAGCAGCGCGGCATGGCCGCGTTTAAAGCCAACTACTGGCGGACGGTGCTGGTGTGCTTTCTGCTGAGCTTTTTCGTGCTCGGCGGCTCCGCGTCCATCGGCGGCGCCAGAAAAAATCTGAACATCACGCATGTTTACAACACGCCCGATGTTCAGAGCAGTCAGAGCAGTGAGCTCACAGTCAACGGCAAAAGCTACGGCAGCGTCACGGATGCGCTGGACGCACTCGACGACCTGGATTTTGACAGCCTGGAGCTGGATGAGCTCTTTTCGGGCAGCAGTCAAGCGTTTGATTCCGACAGCGAAACGGGTGCCGCAATCCTTGCTGTGGCGGGTGCGGTCATTGTCCTTGTCGTGGCAATCGTCATGCTGTTCAGCAGTGTACTCAAAATCTTTGTGCTCAACCCCCTGGAGGCGGGCTGCCGGAACTTTCTGCTCTGCAACGCGGTCGGCGAGAGCGACCTTGGGGACATCGGCTTCGGCTTCACCCCGGACTACTGGCGCAACGTCAAGACCCTGTTTCTGCGGGATCTGTTCCGCTTCCTGTGGGGCCTGCTGCTGTTCGTGCCGGGCATCATCAAGCGCTACTCCTACCGCATGGCCCCCTACATTCTGGCCGACCACCCGGAGCTGAGCGGGAAAGACGTACTCACCCTGTCACGTCGGATGATGGACGGTCACAAGTGGAGGACCTTTGTGCTGGACCTCTCCTTCCTCGGCTGGAACATTCTGTCCGCCCTGACCTTCGGCCTGCTGGGCATCTTCTACGTCAACCCCTACCGTCAGTGCACCAATGCCGAGCTGTACCGGGAACTGAAGAACAGTTGAGATTTTGCGCAAAACCGCAGGGTACACATCGCCCCTGCGGTTTTTCCGTTTGATTTTTATTTTCGGTGGTAAATCCGCCTGTACTCTGCGCTTTCGGTGCCGTCAGGATTTTGGAGCAGGAGCGCGGGCTCGATCGTGAGCCCCGGCTTTCCGCCGCGTCTGGCCTCGACCAATACGAGGCTGGGCGCGGCGTCCGCGTCCCTGCACACGAGGCGCAGTCGCTTGGGCTCAAGTCCCGAGGAAGTAAGACAGACAAAGAGCTCGGACAGGCGCTCCGGCCGGTGGACGAAGCAGGCGCGGCCCCCGGTTCTGAGCAGAAACGCCGACGCCGCGCATAGCTCCGGCAGGGTACACAGAAGCTCCGACCTTGCGGCGGCCTTGTCCGGATTTGGCGAGATGGCCCCGCTCTCCGGCGGAAAATAGGGCGGATTGCAGACCACGAGGTCGAAGGACCCGGCCCGGAACTGGGCGCGGTGATCCCGGATATCGCCGGTGATGATCTCGCCGCGCGCCTCAAGGCCGTTGAGCGCGAGGTTTTTGCGGGCCAGCTCCGCCGCTTCTGGCACAATCTCAAGCCCCGCCATGAAAAGCCCGGGCGAGCGTTCCAGCAGCAACAGCAGCGCCGCCCCGGATGCGCAGCCGAGGTCAATACCGCGCCCGGCACCGGACGTATTCACGAAGTCGGCCAGCAGCACGCAGTCTGTCCCCAGGCGAAAGTGCGCCGCCTGACGCAGAACCGGCCCGTTAGGCCAGAGAAGTTCAAGGTCGGACATGGTTCCTCCGCTCAATTATCCCAGTCTTCCATAAAATGCTTGAAAAACAAGCGTTTTATAGAAGATCAGTATTAAACGAAAAAAGGGACGATTTCTCGTCCCTTTTTTCTGTTTTTTGGATTACTCCTGAACAATCGCCTCGGCGGGGCACTGGGCAGCGCAGGCGCCGCACTCCAGGCACTTGCCGGCGTCGATCTCATAGTGCAGCTCGCCCATATCGATCGCTTCGGCGGCAGGACAGGCACTCATCGGTGATAACAAAAGCCATGACGTAACCTCCGTATGTTTATTGACCTGGTGGTCTGAAAATCATTGTAACACATCTCTCTCAAAAATCAATTACAAATCCTTTTTTCCGCGAATATATTTTCCGGGCTTTCTGGCGATACTTCTTTTATACGATCCTCTGACGAAAATCTCCCAGTCCTTCCGACCCAAATTACGCCGTACGTCGTTAGCCTCCTTGCCCATATATTTTCATTATGCTCTGCGGAGTCTGCCTCGTCTGACGCAATTTTGCCTGGGAATGACAAGGAATCTTTTCATCAGAGAATTGCATTGCGCCCGCGTTTCGCCCCTTTCGGCGGCTCGGACGCGGGATAATAACAGATAACTGCGAAGCACACGGGAGGGATCGCCCCATGAGGAGCAATGAGAAATTTACCCAGCGCGCGGAGATTGCCATTGAGGCCGCGCGGACCGCCGCCGGGGAGCTGGGCCACGCCTACATCGGCACCGAGCATCTGCTGCTGGGGATCATGGAAGAGGAAGACGGGCTTGGCGCGCACATTCTGAAACGTCAGGGCCTGGAGCGCGAGCACCTGCGCCGCGTCATCGCCCGCGACAGCGGCATGGGCTGCCCCGGCGCGCCGAGTCTCGGCCTGACCCCGAACGCCCGCAAGGCCATCGAGCAGGCCGCCGCCGAGGCCAAGGCCCTGCGCCACGGCTGCATCGGCACGGAGCATCTGCTGCTGGGCCTGCTGCGTCTCCAGGACTGCGGCGCGGTGCGGGCGCTGACGGGCGTGGGGATCGACCTCAACGACGTGTGTACCGCGATCATGGACGTGTTCGGCAATCCCGACCCGCGCGGCCGACCCCAGACCGGCTTGCTGCGCAGTCCGATCCGGAGGACCGAGACGCGCGTGCTCGACCAGTACAGCCGCGATCTCACCGACAGGGCGGCCAACGGCCTCATCGACCCCGTGGTGGGGCGCGGGGCGGAGATCCGCCGCGCCATGCAGATCCTCTCCCGGCGCAGCAAGAATAACCCCGTCCTCATCGGGGAGCCCGGCGTCGGCAAGACCGCCGTGGCCGAGGGGCTGGCCCTCGCGGTGGCGAGAGGCGAGGCACCGGCCTGTCTCGGCAGCAAGCGTATTGTGTCACTGGACATTCCGGCGATGCTGGCCGGAACCAAGTACCGCGGCGACTTTGAGGACCGGGTCAAATCGGTTTTGAAAGACGTGCGCCGCGCGGGCGACGTGATCCTCTTTGTCGACGAGCTGCACACCATTGTCGGGGCGGGCAGCGCCGAGGGCTCCATCGACGCGGCGAACATTCTCAAGCCCGCCCTCGGGCGGGGCGAGGTGCAGATCATCGGGGCCACGACCCCGGAGGAGTACCGCCGCTATATTGAAAAGGATGCAGCGCTCGAGCGGCGCTTCCAGCCCATCCAGATTTGCGAGCCGGATGCGGCGCTCGCCCTTGAAATGCTGCGCTCTCTCAAGCCCGCACTGGAAAAGCACCACCGCCTGCGCTTCAGCGAGCAGTCGATGGAGGCGGCCTGCGCCCTCTCCTCCCGCTATATTGCTGACCGCTTCCTGCCCGACAAGGCCATCGACCTTCTGGATGAGGCCGGGGCCGCCGTGCGCCTCCAGGGCGGATATGAGGTCACCGAAGAGGACGTGTCTAAGGTGCTCTCAACCTGGACCGGCATCCCCGCCGCAGGACTCTCCGAGACGGAGGGCGAACGGCTCATGGCCCTTGAAGACCGCCTGCGCGAGCGCATCGTCGGCCAGGACGAGGCCGTGCGCGCCGTGGCCCAGGCCGTGCGGCGCGGGCGAATCGGGCTCAAGGACCCGGCCCGCCCTGTCGGCTCCTTCCTCTTCTGCGGCCCCACCGGCGTGGGCAAGACCGAGCTCTGCCGCGCCCTCGCAGACGCGGTGTACGGCGACGCCTCTGCGGTCATTCGCCTCGACATGTCCGAATATATGGAGAAGCACTCAGTCAGCCGCCTCATCGGTTCGCCCCCCGGCTATGTCGGCTATGAGGACGGCGGCCAGCTCACCGAGAAGGTGCGCCGCCGCCCGTGGTCCGTGGTGCTCTTTGACGAGATCGAGAAGGCTCATGAGGATGTGTGGAGTATCCTTTTGCAGATCATGGACGACGGCCACCTCAGCGACTCGACCGGACGGCGCGTGGACTTTGCCAACACCGTCGTGGTGATGACCTCAAACGTCGGGGCCAAGGCCATCACCGAGCGCCGCCTGCCCCTGGGCTTTGCCGCCGACGGGAGCGCCGAGGACTCCGCCATGCGGGATCAGGTGCAAAAGGAGCTGCGCGCCACCTTCAAGCCGGAGTTTCTCAACCGCGTGGATGAGATCATCGTTTTTCACCGCCTGGGCGAAGCCGAACTGCTGGCCATCACGCACAGGCTCCTTGACGAGGAGGCCAAACGCTTCGAGGCGCTGGGCGTAGCGCTGCACGTCCCGGAGACGGCGGTGCGCCTGCTCGCCGAACAAGGCCGCGCGGAGGACGCGGGCGCGCGCCCTCTCCGGCGCACGATACGCCGGGAAATCACAGACCGCGCCGCCCAGCTTTTGCTGGAAGGCGCGGTCCATCCGGGCGACGCGATCACGGTAGACTGTGACGGGGATAAGATCAGACTTGCGCGGGGGTGAGCGCCGCGGCGCAGCCCCCGTTTCATCCGATACCGCTCAATACAGTCTTGTCTTTGCGCCCATGGCTTTCAGTTCTTTTTTGCGTTCATACATGATCTGATCCGCTCTGTCAAAAACGTCGCGCAGCTGCCTGTCCTCCTGTGTCAGGACGGAACTGCCGACCGAGACGACCACGCCGTTGGTTTTGACGTTTTCCTCAACCTTGCGGTTGAGCGCGTTCAGAACCTCTGTCAGCGCGTCGCAGGCCTCATTCTGGAGTATGACCGCAAATTCGTCGCCGCCGATTCTGAACACCGCGCCGTGCTTAAAATAATTGCAGATCATCGCGCAGGCGTCCTTGATGAGCTTGTCCCCGGCCGCATGTCCCTGGGTGTCATTGACATGCTTTAAGCCGTTGATGTCGCAGACCGCAACGGCCAGCCGCTGAATTTTCTTTTCCTGTATCTTTTGGTTCAGCAGCGCTTCCATTTCGGAATAGGCGTGCTTGTTTCTTACGCCCGTCAGCGCATCCGTGTTTGCTATCTCGCGGAAGGTCATACTGGTTTTCTTCTCCGCCTCAATCTCATCGTTTGACAAGGCGGCCAGCTCTGCCAGGAGGACAGCCGCGAGAACCAGCGTGGCCACCAGGGTAAACGCAATCTGGTTTCGGCTGTTGGACATGCTCCTTTCGCTGATCTCACGTATTTGATCCTGAATGACGCTCTCACGTATCAGGACGGCAATCTCCCAGCCTGTGTTCTGAATCGGAACATAGCACAGTGTCTCCGCCGCGCCGTCGGAGGAGAAGCTCAGGCGGCCCGCCTCCTCTTTCGCAAAGTGATCGCGGGTTTCCTGCCAGACAGCCTCCGGGACGAGCCCCTCTGTGGCGTCAAAGATATTCCTGTCGGAAATTACCGGGCCCAGCTCGGTGCCGGAAAGGTTTCCGCCGTTTTTTGAGTACAGGCCGAAATAAGTTTTACCCTGATCGTCAAACGCCAGCAGGTTCACAATGTCCGCCATGTCGATCTGGACAAAGCAGGCCTTAAACGGCTTGCCCATGATGGTGAGCCCCGGCGTCGGAATGGCCAGGCACAGCTGCCGGGAAGAACCGTACAGCGTTACGGCGCTGATGATCCGATCCTCCATTTTTTCTCTGGACAGAAACTCATGGCGGCTGCGGCCTGTATAGGTCGTGTACTGCGTATACACGACATTGTCTTCATCCACCAGCGCAAAGCGGTTCAGCGACAGCAGGGACTTGATCTTGCCGAGTGTTTCCCGCAGCTGCTCCTGTGACGCAATCTCCTCTTCCTCAATGAAAACCCGCGCCTTTTCCATGTGCTCAAAATTGTTGTTGATCTGGTTCGTTATGGTCTGCGCGCGGCGTTCGGCCATGGCCTCAAGGTAGAAAGCGCTCACCGCGGAGACGGCCTCATCGGTCGCGTAGACCGCCTGCCTGGACGACCACAGCGTATTGGCAACCACCATGGCCAGAATGACAAGGCTGCCTATGATCGCCGTCAGCATAAATATTTTCTTTGTGATCCGTACTCTCTCCATCACGAAATATCCCCATACAGCAGCGCAAGCATCGGGGCTGCGTCCGCCTGATAGATTACGGTTGTGATCTCATCCGTCTTTTCCGGGAAGAGCCTCCCGGGCAGATTGCCGTCTGCGATTTTCACCGCAACCTGCAGCGTGTCAAAGCCGATCGAAAAGCAGTCCTGAACCCCGAGGCAGTATATCACACCGTCATCCAGATAGCGCAGCGCCTCCTGATCGTGGTCCATGCCCACAATCACCGCGCGGCTGCCGGTCTCTATGATCGCTCTGGCAGCTCCAACGGGATTGCTCATATTACAGCAGACAAGGCCGTCGAGGTCTGGATGCTCCTTCAGGATTTTCAGGGTCAGCTCGTACGCCAGGTCAACGGAGTCCATGTCGTATTCTACAGCCGCGATCTCCATATCGCCGTATTGGGCAATGGTGTCCTGCGCCCCCCTCGCGCGGTCCTCATGGCAGGGCGCGCCTTTGCTTCCTACCAGAATCGCAACCTTTCCCCTGTACCCCAGCCTTTGGCAGAGGGCCTCCGTCAGGTCGGCGCCGTCCTTATAGTTGTGCGTATTGCCGACATAGGCGATCCTTTTGCAGCCCTCCGCAGCGTCTGAGCTGGAAAAGGTCATGACCTTTGTCCCTGCCTCTACCATCTCATCCAGGACCGGAGAGATGATTGCTTCGTCCGCGACATCGACGCCAATCACGTCATAGTCCTTTTTCTCAGCCGTATGCAGCTTTTCGGTCTGATCGTCGGCCGAGGCTCCCTCCGGGGCCATGTACTCGTATGTAATTGTGACCCCCTTGTCCAGGAACTGTCGCTGCGCCTCCTCCATTCCCAGCGCCACCGCATCCCACCAGGGATGGACTGTCTTATAAGTAAAGTAAAAGGTATAGTGATCCTTCAGCGGCTCATACGAATCCAGCTCATGTTCAAAATCAACGGCGCTGCGCACAGACTCCGCTGATTTTGAAATGGCCGCGCCCCCGTTCGCTCCGGCTTCGATCGCGCTCTCCGTTTCGCTCAGGGAGGAAAACTCCGTTTTTCCGTCTGCATGGGAGTCAGGAGAAGCGGCCGTGAAGAGAAGCGCCGCCGCCATCACGGTCGACAGGAGTTTTGCTTTTTGAAAAATTGGGTTCATCTTCTCTACCTCCGTCCGGGGCCTTCTTGAAACGGGCTTGTTTTCTCTTGACAGTATGCTTGCCGCAACCAATGTGTTTTATTATTATATCACCTTATCAGAAAAAAACCATAGTGAATGTAAAAAAATGTCTATTTTGCTGCAGCGGGCGGCGTCAGACCTGCGCGTGGTGGGTGCCGCGGCGCATAGACCCGTACTGCTGGTGATCCTGGCTTAACGCAGTTGAACACAGACCGCGCCTCCCGGCTTCTGCCGGGGCGCGGTCTCAAGCGATTACTCCGGCTATTAATATCCGCAAGCCGCAAAACTGTACAGTCGGAGTAATAAGATTATAAAATGCCATGTTTCTCGCCGCTTACGCGGCAGCCGAAAAGTATGGCAAATATGAATGCGGCAATACTGCTCATTATATTGAAACATTACGGTTGTTTTATTGCCGCATTCATATATCAAAATCCGATACGTCCCAGGAGGACGGTCTCCTCGCCGCGGGCCATGCGGAGGTCGAGGCGGCCGTCTTCTTCCCTTTTATAAAAGGATAGCAAATCCCCCTCATGGCAGGGGGCGCGGAAGATCAAGTCCACGCAGCGCGCAGGCTTTTCCCGCAGCTCCCGAGCAGAGAAAGCCCCGAAGAGCGCCCGGGGGTAGGCGGCGTTGTTCATGTGACCGCCGAGGTCGATGTCCCCAGAGCGCACCCGGTACTCGGCAAAGGGCTCTCCGTCAAAGCGATCCGGGACGCGGGCAAAACCCTCCTCCAGAGCGGAGCCGCGCACATAGTCCAGGTTTTCCGGGAAAATATCCTGGCTGGGGGCGAGCGCGCCGGTCTCGGTGTTGAGCACGGCCCACTCCGTGCGCCCGGCGATCACGCGCCTGTTGTCGTGCCAGAGCTCATAGCTGCGGTTGAAGCGCAGGGGACCCGGCTTCTCCGGCCAGGTCAGGAGACGCACCCCTTCGCTGATGGCGGGCCGCTCGTCAAAGATGATCTTCGACTTCACCGTGAGCCAGAAGCGGTTTTTCGCCTGCATGGCAGACAGACCCACGCCCAGGCGCTCGGCGTGCTCGGTAGCGAGGTCCATGAAGAGTGAGAAAGTGCCTGGGACCGACAGTCTGCCGTCAAAATCACAGATGCTCGGCGCGATCATATAGGGGCGTTCAAATACCTGTTCCATGCTGTGACCTTCTTTTCTTTTGTTTTCCTCAGCATATCACGAACAGGCACGAATGACAATGGTTTGAGTAGAATGAAGAGTGAGGAGTTGAGTTGTGGAGCGCCTTCGGCGCGGATTGAGATTTACTTTCCCTTTTGAGAGCCATTTTCCAATTTCCGCGCAGCGCGGCGGCGCACTGACAGGGCGAAGCCCATCCATAAACGTGCCAAGTCCCTTTAGGGGACACCCTAACTCCGCACGCCGCACTCTTTTACGTCACCAGCGCGCCATAGGTCAGGATCGGCAAAACCTTCTCATAAATTTCGTCGAACGCCGAGAGCGGCAGCGGGTTCTCACCTTTCCCTGCCTCAATGGTGAAGCCGGGGCGCTCGAACCGGTCGATGAACCAGTCCTTGTACCCGGCGCAGGACGCGGCCAGCTCAGGGTCGGCGAGTGTGTAACCCGATAGCTTTGCGAAGAGCTCGCCGATCTTCCGCGCGCCCTCCGGCTCACATTCGCCCCAGCGCCAGTAGATTTCCTCGCCCTGCGTATGCAGGCTCAGGGTCAGGCGCGGCGAGAGGGCGAGGGTATAGTCGTACAGTGCGCGGCTCTCTGGGGCGGACAGGGCCGCCGCGCCGACATAGTCCTGCGGAGCCGGGCCGCGCACGCCTTGGGCGTACTTGATTTCCCTGGCCTTTTCCCAGTCCGCCGGGTATTGAAGATTGAGATCCGTCCCGCGAATATTGGCCTTCCAGCCGCTCGGAAACGGGATGTCGGGCCAGCGGTTCGCGATGTCCACCGCGGCTTTGTAGAACTCGCCCTGCTGGAGCTCGCCCGCCTCGAGGTCCAGACCATCGGGGTTCACCGCCGGGACAAGCGTAAGATTTGCGTATTGCAGCAGTTCTGCCGCGCTCTGGTCGAAAATCTTCTCCCCTTTGAGCGAGGCGGTACACAGCTCCTCACAGAATTTCAGAAGCAGCGGCGTGGTGATCCACTCGTTGGCGTGGTGCTCGGCGTTGTAGAGCACTTTGTTTTTCCCGCTGCCGAGCTCAAGCTGCCAGAGGGGTTTGCCCATGACACTCTTGCCGATGTCGCCCGTTTTGATAAAGGGATAGCGCGCGGCAAGGCCCTGCACGCAGTACCCGACCAGTGCCGAGCACCAGCTGATCGTCGTGGGCACCACCGGAAAGTCCAGCGGAATCGTGAGCATCTGTCCGATTTGCAGGTTTTCGGCACGCGCGTCGGGGTTCGCCGCCTCGATTGCCTCGGTCGTTGTTCCGTAGCGCTCGGCGATTTTCCAGAAGGTATCGCCCGCCGCGACGCGGTGCATGGCCGTGCCCGTGTACCAGGGTAGCAGAGCGCGGTGGGTGTCCCGCCCGGCGATCCCGTCGGCAAGCAGTCCCATCTTTCCCTGAAACCGCTGCAGCGCGCGGTCGGTATTCGGGCCGAAGATCCCGTCGATCTCGAGCTCCCCATAGCCCGCCCGGTTCAGCGCAAGCTGCATGAGCTCCACAGCCGGTCCCAGGCTCCCCATACGCAGTAAACGCATAGTATCCCCTCCTTTTGTCGTTCCCGACAGTCTATGCCAAAGAGGAAGGGATTATGATTTGTCTGGACTTTCCCGGCGCTTCATGGTAGATTTAAGCTATCCCACATCATTCAGCCTTGGAGACGAAAAAATGAAGCGTCTTTACAAGATCATTCTCTTTATATTGATTATGCTTCTGCTCGCGCTCATTCTGTTTGATCTAGTTTATCTGCGGATCGGACACTCCAATATGAGCGCACCGAGGCCTATGGCAACGCCGCCTCAGGTCACAGCCACGCCGGGGCCGGCGCTGGTGCCTGTGCTCGAACCTCTCCCGGAACTCACGCCGGAGCCGACACCCGAACCAACTCCTGAAGCAGCACCCGTGTTTGGAATTTCGTTGACGGAGGGCGAGGAGATCGAATGGCCCTGCGGCATTCCTTTCCGAGACCCCGGCTTTACGGCACTCGGCAGGGACGGAAAGGATATCAGCGCAGATGTCACGGTTACGGGGGAGGTCACTCCCTGGCACATCGGCGATTATATGCTGACTTACGCGCTGCCGGGCTATGCCGATTTTGACAGCGTACAGCGCATCATCCATGTCGTGCCGCAAAAAATGAAGGAGGCCATCAGGCCCGCCTCCGGAACGATCTGTCTGACCTATATTGATACGCCCAGTGAGCCTACCGAAGAATTGCTGACGCTGCTGAAGCGCGACGATGTCAAGGCTACCTTCTTCATCAGCACTTATCAAACCGAATTTCTTGATCTGCTAACCAGGATGGCGGAGGACGGGCATGAGCTCGGCATCTATTTTCCGGACATGAGCTGGTATAACGGAGAGGAGGACATGCTTGAACACTGCTTATCCGAAATCGTGCGGATGCAGGAAATCATCTATGAAAAGACAGGTCGCTATGCAAAGTTCATCCGCTTTTACGGCGGCACACCCAACGCCCGGTATCTGGCCGTGCGTATGCCGGGCGAATTTGACGAGCTCTACCAGACGATGCACGATATGGGTCTGCTTGTTTTTGACTGGAATCTTGAGGTCGATGTCGCAGAGACGACCGTGAAGATAAGCAGCAATTTCACGCATCCGACGAAGCCCTATGATTACGTTGTCGCCATGCAGCAGAATTTCCGCCGTCAGAGCGTTCTGGCCGTCCCGGAGATAATACGCTGGGGTAAGGAGAAAGGGTATACGTTCTCAACGTTGCAGGACAGTTTCCCCGAGGTACTGTTCGGTCAGGAGGAATATGTCTCTGTCCCTCCTTCATCAAAACCTGAGCTTGACATTACAAAGCAGGAGACCGCGGAAAAGTTCAAGGATATACCCGAGGACGCCGCAAAACTTGCGATCGCTTCCATTGACTCCGCGATCGCTTCCATTGAATCTGAATTCAATTCACTGGCGATTGACCTTGGTTAATGAAAAACGGCGGGGAATCAAATTGCCTCCCCGCCGTACAATTAAAAGCAAACACAAAAGATTAAAAGCAAAAGTAAAACCTCCGAGATCTCTCTCGGAGGTTTTGTGTTGGCGTTGACCTATCTTTCCAGTCCGTCGCCAGACAAGTATTTTCGGCACTGGTGAGCTTAACTTCTGTGTTCGGAATGGGAACAGGT
>CADAAM010000058.1 GCA_902785905.1 Oscillospiraceae bacterium
CTCCATGGTCTGGCTCGCCACCTGGCCGAGGTTTTCGCCCGTCACGATGGCCTTGGCCCCGTTGTCGAGGGCGATGCGCTCGGCAATGCGCATCATGAAGCGCCGCATAATGAGGGTGAAATACTCCTCCGGGCACTTGTCGCGTATCTCCTCCTGAATGTGAGTGAAGGGCACGACCTCCATACGCATGCGCCCGCACCAGGGTGTGAGCAGCCTCGCCAGCTCAATGACCTTCTCCTTGGCCTGCTGGGAGGTATAGGGGAAGGAGAAGAAATGCACAGGGATGAGCCTCACGCCGCGGCGCGCGATCATCCAGGTGGACACGGGGCTGTCGATGCCGCCGGACAGCAGACTCACCGCCACGCCGTTGGAGCCGACCGGCATGCCGCCCGCACCGGGCACCGGGGAAGCGTGGACATAGGCGGCGAGGTCGCGCACCTCAATATACACGGTGAGCTCGGGGTTGTGCACGTCGACCTCAACCTCTGGGAAGGCTTCGCTCAGTTCCCCGCCGACGTACTGGCTCAGCTCAACGCTGGTCATCGGGAAGGACTTGTCCGAGCGCTTGGACTCCACCTTGAAGCTCTTCGCGCGCAGCATCTCGTCGCGCAGATAGGTCCTGGCCAGATTGGCGATCGCGTCCTTGTCCTTTTCACAGGCAGCGGCGCGGGAGATCGCCACGATGCCGAAGACCTTTTTGAGCTCCTCGAAGGCCGCATCCATGTCGGTCCCGTCGTCGCCCTCCACATAGATCGTGGACTGGAGAATGTAGACCCGAAATTTCCCGATCTGGCTCAAGCGCCAGCGGATATTGCCCAGCAGCTTCTGCTCAAAGCGCCGCCGGTTCAGGCCCTTGAGAATGATCTCGCCGACCTTTAAGAGGATGATATCGTTCATATGTTGCTCCTGTTTCTTGATGAGTTTGGAGGGTGGAGTGTGGAGTTTGGAGTTAAGGTGTCGCTGCGCGACAATTCATATTTTTCCTTGATAGAAGCCTTTTACGTCTTTCCGACAAAATTTGTGCTATGCTTCATTGAAGGCCTCCGATTAAGCTCTACAGATTCGTCTCGCCTGACACAACTCTTGCCCAGAAACCTATGAAAGCCCTAATCGTTAAAAATCATCCGCGAAACGGATTCCGCAACTCCGCAACTCCAAACTCCACACTTCACACTTCACACTTCACACTGATTCAAGCAGTATATCACAGCTTTCCGAAAAGCGCCATGCTTTATCGCATAAAAAACGGGCGAACGCTTTAGCGTTCGCCCGTGGGCGTTATGTGTTACCTGTCGTGCCGATCCTTTTTACCGAAGATATCGTGCAGCTTGTCGCTGGGTTTGGACTCGTCGTCGAAATCATACTCCTCGCCGCCCTGCTTGCGCAGATACAGCACATAGCCGATCAGGGCCGCCAGTGCCACGACCGCCACAACAAACAGGACCTTGACAAAGCCATTCACGCCGGTGTTCCTGCGCGCGGGGGCGGGGGTCACGCTCGGCTGAGCGTTCGCTGTCGGAGAGGGGGCGGGCGTCGGCGTCACGCCGGGCATGAGGGCCATCTCGGACGACGGCACAGGTGTCGCATAGGGAGACGGGGTCTGATAGGGTGAGGGGGTCTGGTACGGAGACGGTGTCTGATACGGCGAGGGGGTCTGATACGGAGACGGTGTCTGGTAAGGCTTCGGCGTGGCGGTGGGCCATGTCGTCTGCGCCTCGCGGACGTTGACGGTGTAGCTGGTGCTCGCGCCGCCGTAGCTCACGGTGATGGTCTGGGTGCCGGGCGTCGTGGCCACCTGCGGAGAGATGGAGTAGCCGCTCGTGACGGTCTGGGTGCCGCTGTTTGTCCTGACCTGGAGCGTCAGGCCCGAGGTGCTGATGCTGTCGCCGACCATGTAGCTGCGGTTGGCGGGCATGTTCTGTACCCACAGGCCGGTGATGCGGTTGTCCTGCTCGACGTTGACGGAGAAGGTACAGGTCTTGCCCGCGAAGCTGACGGTCACAGTCTGCTTGCCGGAGCCGTTAAAGCGCGTGGGCGAGCAGTTGAGACCCCAGTCCACGTCGAAGTAGCTGCCGTCATAGGTGTAGGCGCGGATGGACAGACCGTCCGTATTGAGGGTTTCGCCCACCTTGTAGGTGGTTTTGTATGGGACTGTCAGCACACCGATGCCGCGCACGCTGTCCAGAATCTTCTGGGCGGCGTCCTGGATGCTGGTCACGCTGACCGTGTAGCCGACGTTGAAGCCCTTGTAGCTCACCAGGACGTTGATGTTGCCGGATGTAAAGAGCGTCTGGGGAACGGCGGTGAAGCCGGACATGGTGTCAATGCTCACGGAGGTGAGCTTGCGCTCGACCACGTTGAAGAGCACGGGCTCGGAGTCGGTATAGACCTGCTGGCCGTAAGCGCTGCTGGTCACGCGGCAGAAGTAGCCATAGGTGCCCTCCTGAGAGGTATCCGGCATGTAGTAGCTGTTTGTCGCGCCGTCAATGGGGGCTGAGTAGTAGCCAAGAGCTCTGTACCACTGATAGCTGAGGTTTTCGCCGGTTGCCCGGGCCTCCAGCACGGCCCGCTCTCCAGGGCGGCAGGAGGTGCTGCCCGCGATCGTCACCGTCGGCGCGGTGAGCGTGGGGGCGACTGTCGGCGTCGTGGTTTCGAGCGCGTCTATCGGGATGTTGTAGAAATTATCAAAGGGGTTGGGTGAGATGTTGTTGTTCGGCGCGGGCGTAACGGTCTCCGTGGGTGCGCCGAATGCCGACTCTATGGCGTTCGACAGCGCGTCGATCACCGAGGCTGCGTCTGGCGCAGCGGGCGTATCAGGCGCGGCGGGCGTATCAAGCACGACAGGCGTATCGGGCACGACAGGTGTATCGGGCACGACAGGCGTATCGGGCACCGTGGGGAAATCCACCGTCGGGAGCGCGTCGACCGGGATGTCGTAGAAGTGATCAAAGGGATTGGGCGAAATATTGTTTGCCGTTGCCTGCGCGTCCTCGAGGGACTGCACCACCTCGGCCGTGCAGTAGTAGAACTGATCGGCCCAGATGAGGAAGGCATATGTACCCAGGCGCGTGGGCTTGCCTATCAGATAGAGGTAGTAATGCTCCTTCCCGTCGTCGGTCAGAGGCTCCGGGGTCTCTTCCGGCTCATCACTGAGGCCCTGGGCCTTCCTCTTGTTCTCCTCGACGATGTCCCAGCCGTTTTGGGTGTCAGGGTAGCGCAGCATTTCCTGGCGAACTTCCACACGGCAGCCGTCGGGCAGAGCGGTCTCATCCAGGACGCGCGCGTCTTTTGAGGTCTCGCAGAGACAGAGCGCCAGCTCTTCATTGACGGCGCACTCGGCAAAGAGCAGATGATTCAGATCGACCGGCGTGCCGGCGATGCTGACCGACTCCTGCGAGCCGTCCAGATAATCCTTCAGCGAAAAAGCGGAGTTCGACGGGTTAAGCCAGTCGAACGACGACAAATCGTACCC
The DNA here is from genome assembly GCA_902785905.1 of Oscillospiraceae bacterium. GTDB lineage: Bacteria > Bacillota > Clostridia > Oscillospirales > Oscillospiraceae > Limivicinus. Next base: position 3,473 of record CADAAM010000058.1, read on the forward strand.
CATGGCCAGAGCGGCCGGGCACAGGGAGAGGATCAGCAGCACGGCCAGGGCCGCAGCGAGAAGCGTTCTTTTTTTCATGGCGGGTTCCTTTCTGAACGCAGATTCGGCGTCGTGCGTTCTATAAAAATGATGGCACAAAATGCGCCTTTTGTCAACGGGGAGAGTATGGAGCTGGCCTTTGTCGAGAAATATTTTTTCTGCCGCTTGGCAATTATGAAAGGATTGTGATAAGATAGAAATAAGAATGACCGTAAGGAGGATGCCCCATGGCTTTCACACCCTGGTATAAGGATATGGTGGTCTACCACATCTGGCCCCGGAGCTTCTGCGACGGCAACGGCGACGGGATCGGCGATCTCTACGGCGTGCTCTACCGCCTGGACTATATCAAGAGCCTCGGCGTGGACGCGATCTGGTTCTCGCCGCTCTACCCCTCGCCCAACGCGGACTGGGGCTATGACATCTCGGACTATATGGACATCCACCCGGACTTCGGTGATCTGACGGTGTTCAAGCGGGTGCTGAAGGAGGCGCACGACCGCGGCCTGCGAGTGTTTATGGACCTCGTCGTCAACCACACCTCGGACGAGCACCCCTGGTTCATCGAGAGCCGCAAGAGCAAGGACAATCCGTACCACAACTATTACCACTGGCGCTCCGGACGGCGCGGCAGCGGGGGCCGTCTCCTTCCGCCCAACAACTGGACAAGCATCTTCGACGGTGAGGCCTGGGAGTATGACAGTCATTTAGACGAATATTATTTACATTTGTTCGCAAAAAAACAGCCGGATTTAAATATGGACAATCCGAAGGTCCGGGATGAGGTCAAGCGCATCCTCCGCTTCTGGCTGGACATGGGCGTGGACGGCTTCCGGGAGGATGTCATCACCTTTATTGCCAAGGCCCCCGGCCTGCCCAACGCCTATCCGAAAATTCCCGTGGCCAACGGCCTGCGCCATTACTCCAACCGCCCCGAGACGCACGAATACTTAAAAGAATTCAAGCGGGATGTGCTGAGCCAGTACGACTGCTTCATCGTCGGCGAGAGTCCCATGACCGACGCGGACACCGCCCTGCGCTATGTCACCGAGGGCCCCAATCAGGTCCTGGACGAGATGATCGCCTTCTCCCACATGGAGGCAGACTGCTTTATGGTCGACACGATCCGCCGCCCCTTCAACCTGGTCAAAATGAAGAAGGCGTTCAGCAACTGGCAGTACAAGCTGGCGGGCCGCGGCTGGAACGCCCTGTATATTGAAAACCACGACCATCCGCGCATCATCAGCCGCTACGGCAGCGAGAAGTACCGCACCGAGAGCGGCAAGATGCTGGCCGCCATGTACATGCTGCAGAAGGGCACGCCCTTTATTTATCAGGGCCAGGAGATTGGCATGACCAACATGCCCCTTCCGGAGCTTGACATGTACAAGGACGTCATGACCTTCAACTCCGCCCGCCTCCTGTCGAAGTTTCTTCCGCAGAAGAAAGTCCTCGCCCTCATTCAGCAGGGCACGCGCGAGAATGCCCGCAGCCCCATGCAGTGGGACGACGGGCCCAACGCGGGCTTCACCACCGGCAGGCCCTGGTTCTTCGTCAACGGCAATTATTATGAGGTCAACGTCCGCTCGGAAGAGCGGGATCCCAACTCCCTCCTGCACTTCTACCGCCGTCTCATTGCCTTCCGCAAGACCACGGAAGTGGTGCTGCGCGGCGACTATCGCGAGCTCTACCCGAGGGACAAGAACTTTTACGTCTATGAGCGCCGCTATTTTGAGCAGCGTTTGCTTGTCATCTGCAGCTTCTCATCGGAGCTCCAGCGCTTCAACGCCCCGGACGACGTGAACCTCGACAAATGGCGGCTCGTCCTGCACAATTATGAGACCTGCTTCAACATCGGCAACGGCTTCACCGCGCGCCCCTACGAGCTGCGGGTCTACATGCTGGAATAAGATGAGTGTGAAGAGCGGAGTGTGGAGTTGAGGTGTTCGCTTTGCGGACAATTATAATTGGCTTCCCTGTAAGGGCAGCACAGCAACGCGAAGGAAGCGCGCGGCGAACCAAGCTCTGCCGTCACCGCTGCACACACCGGTGACTGAGGGATTAATTTCAATCGCACCGAAGGCGCTCCTGAGCTTCACTCTCCACTCTCATGGGAATTTGGAGGAACCCGTTTTGATTACATTAAAGGAAAAGGCTTACGCCAAGCTCAACATCTCCCTTGACGCAGCCGAGCGGCGCGCCGACGGCTATCACGATATGACCATGGTCATGCAGACCGTCTCCCTCTGTGACGACGTGCGCATTGACTTTAACGACACCGGCCGCGTCCAGGCCAAAAGCAATCTCCACTTTGTCCCCGGGGACGAGCGCAACCTCGCCGTCCGCGCGGCCCTGCAGTACCTGCGCGCTGTCAGCAAAGAGGGTCAGGGCATGACCGTCACGCTCGACAAGCGTGTCCCGGTCGGTGCGGGCATGGGCGGCGGCTCCTCGGATGCGGCGGCGGTTCTGCGTGCGCTGAACCGGCATTACAGCTGTCTCACGCCCGCGGAGCTTGAGACACTCTCCGCCGCGGTGGGCTCCGACGTACCCTTCTGTGTTCGCGGCGGCACCGCCCTCGCCACCGGGCGGGGTGAGAAGCTCGAGTCCCTGCCGGATATGCCTGACTGTGAATTTTTGATCTGCAAGCCGGACTTCTCCGTCTCTACGCCCGAGCTCTTCCGCAAGCTGGACCAGACCGGCATCCGCTGCCACCCCGACACCGCCGGCATTGTGGAGGCCCTTCGCGATGGCGACCTGGACCGCATCTGCCGCCGCATGTACAACGTCTTTGAGGACGTGGACGACCGGCGCCTGCGCGCGGTCAAGGAGATCAAAGGCCGCCTGCTGGACTGCGGCGCGCTCGGCTCGATCATGACCGGCACCGGCTCCGCCGTCTTTGGCGTCTTCCGCAGAGGCACCATCCCCGACAAAGCCTGCGAAGAGCTGCGCAAAGAATACGGCTTCTGCGAAAAAGCGGGGTGCGTCGGAAGGCTGAATTAGTTTAGCTCCTTCTCTGAGGGAGGCATAAGCGGTTTAAAACCAGAAACTCCCGCCCATACTGTATGTGCAAACGAACATACGGAGGGCGGGCTTTTCATGGACAAATCCAAACACTTATATATCTGGGAGCTGGCAGCGCTGATCACCCTGTGTGTGTGCCTTTTGACGGGGCTATGGGCCCAGGGGCGGCAGAAAAGCGTTGCGGACAGCCTTGTGCGCCTGCATGTGCTGGCTGTCTCTGACGAGCCTTATGAGCAGGCCGTCAAGCTGCGCGTGCGCGACGCCGTGCTTCAATACCTTGCACCGAAGCTCTCGGGCATCGAAAGCGTCGACCGGGCCGAGGCGATTCTGTCGGACTCGCTGGCCGAGATCCGCACTGCCGCCGAGACCGCCGCCGAGGGTCGAGAGGTTTGCGTGAGCCTCTCAGACGAGCGCTATCCCACCCGGGCGTATGAGGGCTTTGCACTCCCGGCGGGGCGTTACCGTTCCCTGCGTGTGGTGCTGGGTGAGGGACAGGGCCGCAACTGGTGGTGCGTGATCTTCCCGCCGGTCTGTCTCGCCGCCGCCCAGCGTGAGGCGGTCCGTCCCGTCATGCGCCCCGAGGACTACGCCCTCATCACGCAGGAAGAGGGCTGGCAGCTCAAGTTCCGCATTGTTGAGCTCTGGGGAGAACTCATGGCGAGTTTGGAGTTTTGAGTGTGGAGTTATGGTATCCGCTTCGCGGATGATTATAAATAGTCGCGCAGCAACACCTTCACCCAACACTCCACACTCCACACTCCGCACTCATCCTCTTCTCCCGTGCGGATTGAAGCGCACTGCCCGGCTGCACGGGCCGCAGCCCGGCTCGACCGGCGGCGGGGGCGGAGGTGGAAACGGTCCGGGCGGCGGGGGCGGAGGGAACGGCCCCGGAGGCGGCATGTAGGGCGGCGGCTTTGGCCCCGGGCCCATCACGCGGTCCCAGACCTCGGGGAAGGGGCGCAGCCGCCTCTCCCAGTCGTTGTTTCGATGGTTGTTTTTCAATGGAGCATCACCGCTCCATTCTACGCAAACACTTGCAAAGCGGTGCGGAATATGAGATAATTTCTTTGTCGTCCCGAGCATTGCGACACGTGAGAAACGCGCGACGATCCAATCTTGCTGCGCGAAGGATCTTTTACTGTTCTTTCGGAGGTATACATATGGCTAGATTTTTTATGGCGGGGACCAACATCAAGGGCGGCACCGCCATCATCCGCGGCCGCGATGCCGAGCATGTACGCGTGCTGCGCCTGCGTCCGGGCGAGGACGTGGTGATCTGCGATGGCGAGGGGACCGACTACAAGTGCCGTCTCGTCTACGCCGACAAGGAGCAGGCCGAGGCCGAGGTGCTGGAGGTCGTGCCCTGCCCGGCGGAGCCCACAGTGAAAACGACGCTCCTCTGCGGTCTTCCCAAGGGCGACCGCGTGGATTATATCATCCAGAAGGGCGTGGAGGCCGGCGCGTACGAGATCCTGTTCTTCAACTGCGAGCGCTGCGTCGCCCGGCCCGAAAACCCCGAGAAGAAGCTGGAGCGCTGGCAGCGCATCGCCGAGGAGGCCGCCAAGCAGTCGGGCCGCGGCATCATCCCGCAGGTCAGCTGGGCGGGAGAATTTGCCCAGGCACTGGACGCGGCGGTCAAAAAAGACCTCGGTCTGTTCATGTACGAGACTGGGGAGCGCGAGGCTCTCAACACCGTGCTGGAGGGGAACAAGACCATCGCCACCGCTGCGATCATCACCGGCCCCGAGGGCGGCTTTGCGGAGTACGAGGCAAAGCTCGCCAAAGTCTGCGGTCTGCACATCTGCTCCATGGGCGAGCGCATTCTCCGCTGCGAGACCGCCCCGATTGTCGCCCTCACGGCGCTGATGTACGCGACGGGAAACCTCGCGTAAAATAGTGGAGTATGGCGTTATAGTATCCCCTTCGGGGACAATTTCAAAATCCCGCAAAATGCCCCAGCTCCACACTAAAACAAAATCGCCCCGGGCGGCGCGGAGCCTTCCCTGGAGCGTCAGCAAAAGTTTTTAAAAAAGAAACAACCCTTGACTGCGGCGATTTTTTTCCGTTCGCCTCTTCAGCAGTCAAGGGCTATTTCTTTGAGATCTTAGTATCTAACATCCTGGTTACCTCTCTTTCTTCATATTTCGGAGCGCTGCCTCGCCAACGGGACCATTTTCTTCAGCTCACAACATTTGATCGATTTACGATATTCCCGAATGTGGGATGAACAAGGTGGCTGTTGTCCTCCTGATATTTTGGGCCTGCAGCGCGCCCCCCATGTTTGATCGCTCCGATGTTCGATCCGGGGTTAGCGGAAAGTGGATTGTTTTGATCTCCCTTTCTGGCTATAATATAGCAGACCCCAGCCGCTTTTGCAAGATGGGATAGTACCTGAAAAGAGCGCAGCTGTTTTGTTTAAACAATACAAATTTACTTAAAAACCTTGATCCGTAACCCGCAAGCTATTGACATTTTGACGAAAAAGCCATATGATGAATAAGCTGTGTGTCATAAAAACGCCCCCGCCGGTTCATTGGCGGGGGCGCTTGTGTTCTCAATATATGTCTTCCACAATCTTTGTTGGGGACTGCTCCAGAATCTCGGGGTGCTGGAAGATATAGCGCCAGGCCTGGAACGCCTGGGCCCAGTAGTGGCCGTCGACAGTGCGCTCGTCCAGGGTAAACTTGATGTCGACGTATTTGCGGTCGACCATATTGCCGTGGCGATCCAGCTCATAGACATGGTGCTTGGCTCCGAAGGCGACGAAGACCGGCAGGGTGCCGAAGTTGTAGATATGGTGAAACACCGGCTTGATGCGCAGGGAGCCGAGGTCCGTCACGATGAAGGAGCCGTGGAAGGGGCTGGCCTCAACCAGGCTCTCGGGCAGCCAGCCGAAGTAGTCCATGACGCGCAGGGCCGCGATGGCAAGGCGCAGCAGAATGCGCGGCAGGCGGCAGATGGCCTCAGCCACGTCCTCGGTGGTGTTGTGCTCGTCGCTGGCCTTGACCTCTTCGATCTTCTCGTTGAGCTTGCGGTAGACGTCGAAGATCGTGTCTGTCGGCGAGAAATGAACCTTGATCGAGGTTTCGGACGCATCAATGGACAGGGAGCGCTTGACAGTCATAATGACGGTGACGTCGTTGGCGGCGTAGATGCGGCGGCCGACCACGAAGCGGTTGACTCCGGGCAGCATGGAGACGATGCGGACATAGGCCGCGATGATGAAGTGCAGCATCCCGATGCCCTTGTAGCCCTCGACACGCAGTTTGCGCAGTCTGCGGTCCACCTCGGTGATCTCCATGCTCTCCTCGTAGAGGTTGCAGGAATCGTTGCGGGTGGTCATGATATAGGGCGAGAATTTGGCGTAGGCGGGCAGGGAACGGATCAGACGTCCGTCCTTGCGGTCGCCGAAGCGCCGTCTGTTGTTCTTGGCCATAGTGGAAAAACTCCTTTTATCAGGCGTAAATTACTTTGGAAATTAGAAAGTTCATTTATTATACAAGGAAAGGTGCCGAATGGCAAGCCCCGGTTTTTGGAATTTACGCGGCTGCGCTGTCGAAACCGGGACAAAAACAGGCAAAAATCACCAAAAATCACGGGTCGGCCCTTTCCTGCCTTGCATTGTTCGGCCCTCTGTGTTATATACTGTCTATCTTTTAGTGGCGGAGGGCACAGCCATGGAGCTTTTGGAACAGCGCATCCTCGCCGACGGCAAACTGCTGTCTGGCGGCATTCTCAAGGTCGACAACTTCCTCAACCATCAGATGGACCCCATGCTTCTGCTGGCGATGGCCAAGGAGTGGAAGCGCCTGTTTGACGGCGAGGGAGTCAACAAGATCCTCACGATTGAGGCCTCCGGCATCGCCATGGCGATCCTCGTCGGACTGGAGTTTCAGTGCCCTGTGGTCTTCGCCAAGAAGAGCAAGACGAAGAACCTCTCCGACAACCTCTACCGGACGGAGGTGCCATCTTTTACGCACGGCAACACCAATACCGTCGTGGTGTCGAAGGACTATCTCCACCCCGGTGATCGGGTGCTGCTGATCGACGACTTTCTCGCCACGGGCGCGGCCTTCTTCGGGCTCAAGGCACTGGTGGAGCAGGCAGGCGCGACGCTTGTGGGCGCGGGCGCGGCGATTGAAAAGCGCTTTCAGGGCGGCGGCGACGCGCTGAGAGCGCAGGGCATAAGGGTTGAGTCCCTGGCCAGAATTGTGGAGATGAACGACGCGGGAATCAAGTTTGGCTGAGTTAGCTTAAAAAACTTGAAACGCTTGCGCCGCAAGGCTTCAGGCCTATTTATGGCAAATCCAGGAATTTATGCAAAACGCCTAAATTTCAGTTTCCGGTTCTGGCGAAAACTTACAAGAACTCACAGTTGACTTTTTTGACAAAGCCTGCTATTGTTATGCCATCCAAGGGACAAGTGAATATCTGCTTGATATATAGCAAATGATATGGATTTGAAGTTTCTACCCGGACGCCGTAAATGACCGGACTATCGAAGTTCCCAACAGGGGCGGAGTGTTCCTTCGGCCCTTTGGTGTTTTTTGCATTGGTACCGGGCGCCGATCGTCCGCGCCAATGCCTTTTTTCATTCGCATTGACGCTGCCGCGAAAGACCTTGCCCGCGTTTTTCGCGGCGGCGTCGCCTTTTCCTCCACGTATCGACGGGCCCAGCGCCCGGTGATATAATTCTTACTAAAGGAGTAACAATATGAAAAAGATCTTCGCTCTGCTGCTCGCACTGACTATGATCTTCGCGCTCGCCGCCCCCGCCGTCTCTGCGGACGAGCCTGCTGCCGTCAAGGCCGGTTTCATTTTCCTGCACGACGAAACCTCCACCTACGACCTCAACTTCATCAACGGCGCCAAGGAAGCCTGCGAGAATCTGGGTGTTGAGTACATCTTCAAGACCAACATCCCCGAAGGTCAGGAGGCTGCCGACGCCGCTGAGGAGCTCATCGACGAGGGCTGCAACTTTATCTTCGCCGACTCTTTCGGCCATGAGTCCTTCCTGATGCAGGTCGCCAAGGACTACCCCGAGGTTCAGTTCTGCCATGCCACCGGCACCCAGGCCCACACCGCCGGTCTTGACAACTACCACAACGGCTTTGCCTCCATCTACGAGGGCCGCTTCCTCGGCGGTGTCGCCGCGGGCCTCAAGCTCAACGAGATGATCGAGTCCGGTGCGATCACCGCCGATCAGGCCAAGGTCGGTTACATCGGCGCCTTCCCCTACGCGGAAGTC
>CADAAM010000059.1 GCA_902785905.1 Oscillospiraceae bacterium
TCGCGGTCTTCATTCTCTTGCGGAAGCCGTGCTCTTTCTTGCGCTGGAGCTTCTTGGGCTGATAGGTACGCAGCATGGGGTGCACTCCTTTCTCCGGGCTGTTATAAGCCCACGTAATACTCAACATCACCGGACAGTTGTCCGGCAAAGTAGTTGATAAAGAAAACTCCGGTGTTTCTTTGAACGACGTTTTAAGCGCAAAGAAGCACCCGGCGGCAGGGGCCGCCGAGTGCTTATTATAAAGGAAAACCTTACATTTTGTCAACAAAAATATTTGATTTTCCCGCTCACGCCAGATCCTCACCGCGGATATACTTGCCCATGGGCTTCCAGAGCAGCGCGCCGAGAAACAGGCACAGCGCGGTGTTGATGAGGATGAAGCTGCCATTATAGAGCAAGGAGTAGAACCAGGGACTGGTCATCGTCATACCGAAGAAGGTTTCGGGCATATACTCGGCCCAGACGGTGGCGCCCACCACATAGTGTACCAGAAAACGTGCAAAAGCGCCGACCACCACACCGATGAAGAAGCCGCCCTTTTTGCCTTTGAAAAGCCCCGCCAGCCCCAGCATGGTGAAGGCTACCAGATAGTCACCCAGCATGGACTGCCAGCCCCAGGCATAGGCCCCGTCCAGGGTGAGCTGCAAAACCCCGAACACGAAGCTTGTGAGCATGCCGGGCCAGAAGCCCCAGCGCGCGCAGTAGATAAAGATCGGCAGCATCGCCAGGTCCACCGCCCCGCCCTGGGGCAGCTCGAAGAGCTTGATGTAGCTGAGCACCTGGGCCAGGGCGATGAAGATCGCCCCCTCCGTCAGGCAGCGGAGCGAGAGCTTGGATTTTTTCATGATGTTTTCCTCCCATTTTGATCAATTGGGAAGCATTGTCCGCAAAGCAAAAACCGCAGATCATACAAAATGAACCTGCGGCCGCATGCGCACACTGTTTCCTACGCCGGCATTATCCGGATCAGGTTCCAGGGTTTCAAGGCTCGATTACCTTGTCTCAGCCGGAAATATCCAGCGCCCCTTTCAATTGTGTCTGCATTGTATCACCGGCATCCGGCGCTGTCAAGAACATACGGAACATTTTTGCGCAGTCCGCCGTCTTAATAGACAGAACCGCAAAACAGGGTTCTGTACATAGACCGATACAGGCAGGAGGATTCCGACATGAAACAGATTCAGAAAACCGTTGTATGCGCCATTCTCACCATTGAGCTTCTCATGGGCTTCTGCGCCTCGGGCGCGGTGTCGTTCGCGGATGCGCCCGAAGTCCCGGCGGCTTTGCCGGCGGAGGTCACGGTATCCGCGTCCGGTGTTGTCAGGCTCGTCCCAGACAAGGCGTCGGTCGCCTTCGGGGTCACGACCCGGGAGGAGTCGGCAGACCTCGCCCAGAGCAAAAACAGTGAGGCTGTCGATAAAGTCATCGCGGTGCTGACCGAGCGGGGCATTGAGAAAAAGAGCATCCGGACCACAAACTACAGTCTGTATCCCGAGTACGACTACTCGGACGGCGTCTCCCGCATCATCGGCTACAGTGTCTGCACCACGCTGCTCATCCAGGATCAGGATATTGAAAACGTCGGCAAACTCCTCTCCGACTGCGTGGCGGCGGGCGTCAACCACGTCGACCAGGTCTCCTTCCTCTGCAGCGGCTATGACGAGGCGTATCGGGAGGCCCTGGCCGAGGCGGTGGACAACGCGCGGGTAAAGGCCGAGGTGCTGGCGAAGGCCGCCGGGAAGACTCTCGGCGAGGCCGTGTCCGTCACGGAGGGCTGGCAGGACAGCTCCGCCCGCTACGACAAGGGCGCGGTTTACCAATACGCGGCGAGGGATTCTGTGGCCTCCCCCTCCTTCATGCCGGGCGAATCGGAGATCAGCGCGAACGTGACTGTGACCTATGCGATGAAATAATCATATCATACTAGTTTCCCATTAAAAGTAGACAAAGTCTACTTTTAATAGCGCGCCAGCGCGTTGGAAACTGTATGAGACGTCCTCTGTGCTCTCGCACAGAGGAGGCGACGCCTTATGCGGCGCCTTTTCAATAAAAAGAATCTCCTTTTTATTGAAAAATAGTATCAATTCAAAACTGTGCGCCCGGACGATACCGCCCGGGCGCACAGTTGTATTTTATTCCGATTTACTCTGCGCTCTCCTGCGCTATGGAACCGTTGCGGATGTTCTCGATGTTCTCCGTGCTGCCGCCGCCGTGATCGTCCGGATCGCGCAGCCCGCCCTTCTCTACGAGGCGCACGAAGGCGTCCACGACATCCGGCGCAAGCTGTGTGCCGGAGACCTCCTTGATGATGGAGACCACCTTCTCGAAATTCATGCGCTTACGGTAGGGGCGGTTGGAGTACATGGCGTCGAAGCAGTCTGCCACGGCGATGATCTGCGCGACCTTGGGGATCTCGTCGCCCTTGAGGCGGTTCGGATAGCCTCTGCCGTCCGGCCGCTCATGGTGGGCCCCAGCGCCGATGGCGAGCTCGGGCATGATGCTGATATCCTTGAGCGTCTCATAGCCCAGTGAGGTGTGGGACTTGATGATCTCAAACTCCTCATCCGTCAGCTTGCCGGGCTTGTTGAGTACCTCCATCGGGACGCCGATCTTGCCGATGTCGTGCAGCAGGGCGATGCGGTAGTACTTCTCCACGGTCTCGTCGTCGCAGCCCATCTCCTCGGCGAGCATCCTGGTATACTGCGCCACGCGGGAGGAGTGGCCGTTGGTGTATTTGTCCTTCATATCAATGACCTTGGCGAAGGCCTCGGTAATCTCGCGGACAAAGGTCATGGTCTCGCGGTTTTTCTTCTCCAGCTTCTGCATCCGATTGCGAATGTAGTAGCGGATGACCGCCGCTGTCAGCAGCAGCGCAGCCAGGCCGGAGGCGATGTAGAACCACGCTTCTTCGTAAAAGGACTTCTGCTTGACGATCCGAACCGACATATCTTTGTTGCCGCGGCCCATAGCATCCTTGAGCTGCATGTCAAAATGATAGGTACCGCCGCGCAGGTTTGTATAGTCCATAGGCGTCAGCTCACCGCGGCGCATTGTCACGCTGTTTTCATCGAAGCCCTCAAGCTGATAGCTCACTTGGGGATCCGTCAGCGAATAATTGTACACATAGCTGTACACCGTGAGCTTATGCGTGTCTGCCGGGATGACAAAGGATCCGTCCTCCTCGGGATAAAGGCGCACCGCGTCCGCGTCGATAAAGGGCACGGTCATTTTCAGGTTGTTGACATCCTCAAAGCTCTTTTCAATGTTGACCTGACAGACGCCTGAGCTTCCCGCGATATAGAGCTCTCCCTCCGGGGTCAGGCCGCTGTAGGAATTTGCCGTCGCGATGCAGGAAAGACCGTTGGCCAGGCTGTAGAAGACGGGATTGATCTCGCCGTTTGCGAGCATCTCCTCCGCCGGGACGACATAGATGCCGTTGCTGCTGAGCACCCACATATCTCCCTTGCTGTTTTCAAACAGGTCAAAGTTGTTCGGATAAGGGAATTTCTCCACGGTCGTGATCTGATAGTCCGGGGTCATAAAGGCGATGGCGCTGCTGGTGACCATCCAGATCACCTTGTTTTGGGGATCAGGCTTGAGACGCATGACGATATCGGAGGGCAGCCCGTCCTCCACATTGATGTTCCGCACGCCGGATCCGTTGATAATATAAAGGCCGCCGCCGTTGCTGCCGAGGACGATATCACCGTTTGTCCCCTCTGTGACGCAGAGGCTCTCGGTGTCGGTAATGCCCTCCTTCTCGCCGTAGGACTCGACAATGCGGTCGTCCCGAATCACGTTCACGCCTCCGGTCAGCGCAACGAGAATACTGCCGTCCTCCCGCTCGCTGACAGCGCGCATGCTGTTGGACAGCATACCGTCATCCTGCGTAAAGGCCGTGAGTTCCCCTTTGTCATAGCGCAGCACGCCGTATTTGCGCCAGGTGGAAATCCAGAGCCGCCCCTTGCTGTCGCTGATAATGGAGCGGATGCGCACGCCGTCGAGCAGGGCGATCAGATCGTCCGCCTCCATATCGACGCCGGACGCGGTTGCGGCTTTCGTCAGCGGCAGGGCAGACACCGGACCGTTTTCGTCCAGCACAAGCAGGCCCATATCCGTCGCGACAAACAGCTTCCCGTCGCACAGGCAGGTGGAATTGACCACCCGCTTCTCCAGTCCGAAGCGCTCAAACAGGTTCGAAAACTGGTTAGGCACCAGCTTCATCACGCCCTGCCGCGTGGAGGTAAACCAGAGATTGCCCTGATAGTCCGTCATCACATGGCCGACGGAATTGCTCATCGGCATGTTTTCCAGCACGTGCAGCTTGCCTTCGTCCAGCACGCCGATCCCGTAGGACGAGCAGATCCAGATTTTTCCGTCGATGTACTCCATCTGCTGGACATAGTTCAGCGGCTGAATATCGATTTGCTCCATCTCCGTGAGTATCCCGTCATAGCGGGCGTGATACAGATAGAAATCCGTGGCCTCAAAATAGATTTTGCCCGGTTCCTCCGGATCGGGGAGAATGGACCCGGCCCCCTTGACTCCGGTATCCTCGGCACTGAGAAAGTCAAGGAGCGCGCCGTCACGTATCCGCAGGAGGTCACCGAAATTGGTCAGGCCATAAATGATCCCGTCGCTGCCCATACGCAAATCGCGCATGTTTACCTCGGCGATGCCTTCATCCTCCATCATGCGGAGATTGCCGTCGGCATCAATCAGAACGATCCCGCAGGTCGTTGCGATATAGATGTTTCCGTCCCGGTCCTCCGTAATCGCCCGGGTGTGCGCCGACTTCATGCCATCCAGCTTACCCCACTTGCGCAGTTCTCCGCGCTCCATCACAGCCACGCCGTTGTCGTTTGTTCCGATCCACAGGCGGTCGCGGCTGTCAACAAACAGGCACTTCACACTGCTCAGACCCGTGGTGGAATCCATGCGCGTGAAGGTGTTGCCGTCGTAACGGATCAGGCCGCCGTAGCTGCCGATCCAGATGAATCCCTCGCTCGTTTCGGCAATAGCATTTGCCTCCGACGTGGGCAGACCGTTGGTATTGTCGTACAGCACAGCGGAAAAGCCCTTGCTCTGCCCCGTCGGATCGACGGAGGGCGTGCGGTTGGGAACACCGCTGGCATTCGCAGCCGTTACGCCACCATCGGCCAGCGCCGCAGGTATAAACTGCAGAAGAAGTAATGTGAAAAGCACGAGAGAGCACCATTTTTTTACTTTATGTCCCATGTTGTTCATCTCCCGGTAGATCAATATATAATCTTCCTCCGGTCGTACAGTGCCGGATCATTTGCAGGCGCCGCTCCGGCTGCAGACCGTGGATGCTTTGATATAATTATATTGATTTTATCACAATTATTTCCATCTGTAAATTGAGATTTTCACTATTTTGAAAACAGACCAAAACCAGGGCAATAACGCATCATACTGTTTTTCGTTAAAACGGCTCGTTTTAACGAAAAGGCATCGCGAAAGACGCCGATGGCGGATTGTGCGGTGTTGCCCTAAGCGTCATAGTGAAAAGGCGTTGTCTCGCATCAGCTGTTCGGCTGTCTTGAGACAACGCCTTTTCAGTTTTTCCTCTCCCGCGGGGAGGTCAGGCCTGCGGACCGCTCTCCGCCGGGATCATGGCTTTTTCTCCTGCGCTTTGGCATTGTTGCGGATGTTCTCGATGTTCTCCATGCTGCCGCCGCCTTGATCGTCCGGATCGCGCAGCACCCCCTTGTCCACCAGGCGCGCGAAAGCGTCCACGACATCCGGCGCAAGCTGCGTGCCGGAGACCTCCTTGATGATGGAGACCACCTTCTCAAAATTCATGCGCCTGCGGTAGGGGCGGTTGGAGTACATGGCGTCGAAGCAGTCCGCCACGGCGATGATCTGCGCCACTTTGGGGATCTCGTCGCCCTCCAGATGGTTCGGGTATCCCCTGCCGTCCGGCCGCTCATGGTGGGCCCCCGCGCCGACGGAGAGCTCCGGCATGATGCTGATGTCCTTGAGCGCCTCATAGCCCATCGACGTGTGGGACTTGATGATTTCAAACTCCTCATCCGTCAGCTTGCCGGGCTTGTTCAGTACCTCCGGCGGGACACCGATCTTGCCGATGTCGTGCAGCAGAGCGATGCGATAGTATTTCTCCACCGTTTCGTCGTCGCAGCCCATCTCTTCGGCGAGCATCTTGGTATACTGCGCCACTCGGGTGGAATGACCGTTGGTATATTTATCCTTCATATCGATGACCTTGGCGAAGGCCTCGGTGATCTCACGGACAAAGGTCATGGTCTCGCGGTTCTTTTTCTCCAGCTTCTGCATCCGATACCGAATGTAGAAGCGGATGACCACCGCCGCAAGGAGCAGCGCGGCAAGGCCGGAGGCGACGTAGAACCACGCCTGCTCGTAAAAGGCCTTCTCCTTGTTGATCACCACGGACATCTCCCGGCTGCCGCGGCCCATGGAGTCCCGCAGCTGCATCACGAAGCGATAAGTCCCGCCCCGCAGGTTCGTATAGTCGACGGGCGCAAGCTCCGAACGGTTGACCGTATAGGTCGTTCTGTCGAAACCGTCAAGGTGATAGCTGACCTGAGGATTCATCAGCGAGTAGTTGAAGACAAAGCTGCTGATTGTGAGCTTGTACGTGTCCGAAGGGATGGTAAAGGAGCCGTCCGCGTCGGGATAGAGGCGTGTGTTGTCCACATCGACGAAAGGCACCGCTATCTTTAATTCATTCACGTCCTCAAAGGGCTTTTCGATGTTGACCTTTGCCACACCCGAGGAGCTCGCCATATACAGGTCGCCCTCCGCGCTCAGCTCGCTGTAGGAGTTGGCCGTCGCCATATAGGGCAGGCCGTTGTCGACGTCGTAATGCACCGCGTCGATCTCCCCGTTTGCCAGCAGATCCTTTGCCGGGATCACATAGACGCCGTTGCTGGCAAGTATCCACATATCGCCCTTGCTGTTTTCGTAGAGGTCGAAGTTGTTGGGATAGGGGAAGTTCCGTATCGTTGTCACCTGATAGTCCTCATCCATAAACGACAGGGAGTTCGTGGTGACGATCCAGAACACATGCTGGTTGGGCGAATACTTGACGCGCAGGATGACCTCGGAGCCGAGCCCCTCGTCGACGCCGATGTGCCGGGTTCCTTCACTGCCGACGATATAGATGCCGCCGCCGTCCGAGCCGAGGATCAGATCGCCGTTCATACCCTCACAGACGGTGAGGATTTCCCCGTTCTCAATGCCGTCTTCGGCGTTATAGCCACCCGTGACCTTATCGCCTTCAATGATGCACACACCGCCGGTATTTGCGGCCACAATGGCCCCGTCCGGCCTCTCGCACACCACGCGGATACGTTCGGAGAAGAGCCCGTCAGCCACAGTGAAGGCCATAAGCTCCCCCTTGTCATAGCGAAGCAGGCCGTGCTTGCGCCAGGTTGAGATCCAGAGCCGCCCCTTGCTGTCGCGGATAATGGAGCGGATACGAATACCGTTCAGGAGGTCCAGCAAATCTTCAGCGTCCAGTTCCTCGCCCGAGGCAGTCGTCGCCTTTGTCAGCGGGATGCTGTCCACTGTTTTGCCGTCTTCGATGACGGTCAGGCCGGAATCGGTCGCGCAGAAGAGCTGATCGCCGTACAGGCACGTGGCGTTGACGACGGCCGGGGGCAGACCGCAGCGCTCATAGAGGTCCGAGAATTGGTTGGGTACAATCTTCATGACGCCCTGCCGGGTAGAGGTGAACCACAGGTTGCCCTCATAGTCCGTCATCACATGGCCGACGGAATTGACCATCGGTACATTGTCGAGCAGGTTAAACCCGGATTCGCTCAGGTTCCCGATGCCGTTGCCCGCGCAGATCCAGATTTGGCCGTCGATGTATTCGAACCCCTCCAAATAGGTCAGGGGCGCGACATCCCTGATTTCCATGTCTTCAAAATTTCGCTCCAGATTGCCGTGATATATTTCGGAGCTTTCCGTGCCGAGGTACAAATCGCCGGGGCGCTCGGGATCGGGAAGGATGCTGATCACACCCTTCACGCGGCTGTCTTCGTGACTGAGCCAGAAAACGATTTTCTTGTCTTTGAGTGTGAATATGTCGCCCGCCTGGGTCATGCCGTAGATGAGCCCGTCAGAACTGAGGCGGATATCGCTGATATAGGCGTTGTCAAGTCTGGAATCGTCGAGGATTTCCAGCGTCATATCCCGGTCGACGACGGAGACGCCCGCGGTGTTCGCAATATAGATGAGCCCGTTTTTATCCTCGGTGATGGCGCGGATGCTGGACGACTGCAATCCGTCCCGTTTGTCCCACATGCGAAACTCCCCGCGCTCCATCACGGCCACGCCGTTTGCATTGGTGCCGATCCACAGGCGGTCGCGGCTGTCTACGAACAGGCAGGTCACACTGGTAATGCCGTTGGTGGAATCCATGCGCTCGAAGCTGTTGCCGTCGTGCCGTATCAGGCCGGCATAGCTGCCGATCCAGATAAAGCCCTCGCTGGTCTCTGCGATGGCGTTTGCCTCGGAGGTCGGCAGGCCGTTCGGGTTGTTGTAAAGTACGGCGGAAAAGCCCTCGCTGCGCCCTGTCGGATCAACAGACAGCCTGCGGTTGGGAATGCCGGAGGCGTTCATGCTCACGATGTCGTTTTCAGCCATCGCAGCCGGAAGAAACTGCATCAAAAGAAGTATGAAGAGCACAACAGAGAAGCATCTTCTTGCTTTCAGTTTCATATTATTCATCTCCCAATCTATGGTCTCGGGGCGTCCGTTCGGAGCCGTCCGGTCATCATCGCAAAAACGCAGCGCAGCAGCAACTGTTGTCTTTAGATTCTACTGCAAAGCATTCGTATTGTAAATTGAGTTTTTGCAGATTTATGCGCTATGTTGTTATTTTTTGTTTTTGCCGGGAGGGCTTTTCGCCGTTTCGTCCCCGTTTACCTGAGTTTTCTGTAAAGAGATTGAACTTTTCACCCTTCTTCTGCGGTGAACAGAGAAGGCAGATTCGGACGCGAATCTGCCTTGTATGGTTCATTCAAAAGCTCAGGGATTTTCAAACGTGCTGATGGGGCGGCGCTTGTGGGCGCTGCGGCTGTGATAACGGTCGATGATGGCCCTGTCGTGCTCGTTGACCTCGCCGCGCAGGAGATACGCGTCGACGGCGGCATAGCTCACGCCGAGCTCCTTCTCGTCCGTCTGGCCTTCATAGAGCCCGGCGGAGGGAGCTTTCTCCACGATGGAAGCCGGGGCGTTCAGATAGCGCAGGAACTCAAAGACCTCAGTCGCGCAGAGGTCAGAGATGGGGTTTAAATCGCTGGCCCCGTCGCCCCATTTGGTGAAGTAGCCGAGGTGGATCTCGCTGCGGTTGCCGGTGCCCGCGACGAGGCGGTTCTCCGCCGCCGCGATGGCGGTCGTTGAGCACGGCGGCGCCCTCAAGGGCCTTGAGCTCCGCCTCGCGCACGGCGGTGAGGTCTACGGTGCGGCACTCGATCCCGAACTGAGCGGCGAGGGTGTTGCCGTCGTCTTTGTCCTGCCCGTAGTTCTGCGATGAGGCGCAGGGCATGATGACGCCGAGGGTGTTGTCGCAGGCGGCCTTGCAGAGGATGCCGACCAGCGCGCTGTCCTTGCCGCCGGAGTTTCCGAAGACGATGCCGTCCGCATGGGCCTCGGCGAGCTTTGCGTGGATGTAAGCCACGCGCTTTTCAAATTCTTCCCGATAGTTTCTCATAGGTCCATCACTCCTCGACATATAGCGGATCGTTCCAGGTGAAGTTGTAGGCCGTGTAGGCGTAATCCTCAAACTGCTCGCGCAGCTTTTCGTAGCGCGGATGGAGCTTGTCCACATAGGTGTCGATATAGTTTGCCAGCTCAATATAGCGCCAGCGGCCGCCTACCGGGTCGTCATAGACCGAAAGGTCGATCTCGCAGTTGGGCGCGCGCCGGCGGAACTCCTCCACCTGCTCGGCCGGGACGGGGTTATACGCGCCGATCCAGAGGCGCTCCAGCCCCGTGAGGGGGTAGAGCGGCGTGATATCCGTCAGGGATGGGCGCTCGCCGTCCCCGTAGAAGTCGTAGCCGATGCTGGCGATGTTCAGATGGCGCAGCTTGTCAAGCCCCGACAGCGGGCGCAGGTCCGAGGCGTAACTGTTTGAGAGCTCCAGGTATTCAAGCTCATGGCAGCTCGCCAGCGGCGTGAGGTCTCGGATGTTGCACATGGAGAGGATCGCGACCTCGAGCTTCGGCATGCGTGAGCAGAAGCCGATATCCGTCAGCATGGTGTTGTGGCCGAGGTCGAGATACTTGACGTCATGGCAGTAGTAGAGGCCGTCCACGTTGTCGTTGGTCAGCATGCCGCCGCGCGAGGCCATGGAGGCCAGAATGCGCTCGGTATCCGTGCGGGCGGTGTAATTGTCGCCGAAGAAGACGCGGAAGACCACCTTGACACTCGGGTGGCGGAGATTGATGTCCTCAAGCCGCTTCACGTCCAGGCCGCAGCTGTCCATGTCGACGTAGGTGAGCTGGGGCATGTAGTTCATGACCTCGTCGATAAAATTGCCGTTATCCGTAACGGGGACGCGATAGAGGTTGATGGTGGTGTTGGAGAGGTCGCAGTCGACGCCGTAGAGCTTGAAGGCGTATTGGAAAACGGGCCTCGGCAGGATCTGGCGCAGTCTTGAGATATCGCTCCAGGTGAGCGCGCCGCCCTCGGCGCCGAGCTTGACGCTCTCAATGCCGGGCAGCAGGGCGAGCTTGCGGGCCGCGGCTTCGCAGTCGGCAACAGACATGGCGCTCAGATCAGCGGAACGCGAGTCGGTATCCAGCACGATCCCGTTTGGAAGCGTGACGGTAAAGCGGGTGCTCACCTGCGGGTGGGCCATGGCCCAGTTGGCGGCCTCCATCTCGTTCTCGCTGCCGCTGAGATCGACGGCGCGCAGGGCGGGCAGAGAATCAAGCAGGGCGGCCTCCCCGGCGGCGAGGCGGATCTGCAGCGACTCCGTCGCGACGTCCACATCACCGGCGGCAAAATGCACGGGCGGGATCGGCGTCGGCTCGGGCGGGGTCTGTTCCCTCTTGCCGCAGGCGGTGAGAGCAAGGCAGAGGATAAGAACAAGCGCGATAAACAATTTGCGGAAATTCATGGTTCGCTCCTTTTTATTCAGAGGGGGTAGCCGCGTTCGGACCGTCGTACAGCGGGTCGTTCCACGTCAGAGAGAAGACGTCGTCGTCATAGTAGTCAAACTGCATGCGCAGCAGGTAGTAGCGGGGTACGATGTTGCCGTCCTCGTCCCAGCGCCAGTGTCCGCCGGTGGGGTCGTCGTAGACAAGGGTGTCGATCTCACAGTTCGGGAGTCTGCGGCGCAGCTCCTCTGTCTGCTCGTTCGGGACGCGGTTCATGCTCCCCAGATACAGGCGCTCAAGCTGGGTCATGCCGAATAGCGGAGAGACGTCCTCGATCTCCACGATGCCGGCGATGTTCAGGTGCTTGAGCTTGGTCAGCTTCGCAAGCGGGCGAAGGTCCGTGCACTCCGTGCCGAACATCTCGAGGTATTCAAGCTCCGGACAGTTGGTGAGGGGCGTAGCGTCCGACCAGCCGCACATGGCGAGGATGGCGGTCTCCAGCTTCGGCATCTGCGCGACGAAGGAGATATCCGTCAGCTGCTGGTTGTGCCCAAGGTCGAGGAATACGACGTCATGGCAGCAGGCCAGGGCCTCCCCGTCCCAGGGGTAGAGCATGCCGCCTGCCGACGGTCTGGAGGCGAGGATGCGCTGCACGTCGGTTCGCACGCTGTAGTTCTCGCCGAACCATACGCGCCAGACGAATTTCACGTCGGGGAAGTCCGTGCGCAGCTTCTCCATCTCCGGATTGGGAATGCCCGTGGTGTCCATATCCACATAGTTGAGCTCCGCCATCAGGGGGATGACCTTCCGCAGCGCTTCGGCGTTGTCCTCGATGGGGATGTGGCTGAAGTTGAGGGAGGTGTCCGAGAGATCGCAGTCCTTGCCGTAGAGCGTAAAGCCATAGCGGAACGCGGCCTCCGGCAGCAGAGCGCGCAGACGCGCGAGACTCTCCCAGGTATGCGCGCCGCCCTCTTTCCCGAGACGGACGTTTTTCAGATCCGGCAGCAGGGCGAGCTTTGCGGCAAAGGCCTCGCACTCGGCGGGAGACAGGCTGCGCATGTCAAAGCTCTGCGTACCGGAGTCGATCACCGTCCCGTCCGGCAGAGTCACGGTGTAGAAGCATTCGATTTCCGGGTGGGCCTTTGCCCAGGCAGCGACCTCCTCCTCGTTCGCGCTGCCGCTCAAATCAGCCGAGCGCAGGGCGGGCATGGAGGCGAGCAGAGCGGTCTCCCCCTCGGCGAGAGGAAGGCGCAGCTCCTCGCTGTCCGCGGCAACGCTTCCGGCGGCGAAGACCACCGGCGGCAGTTCCGGCTTCCTGGTCGGGGCAGAGGCTGCGCTCTTCCCGGCACCGCAGGCGGTCAGGAGTAAGCAGAGTGCAAGGAGGGAAAGACTGTAAAGCAATTTCTTTTTATACATGAACATGAAAGCTCCTTAGAATGGGGACGTATCCTGGAAATCGAGAACATCCGGATCGGGCTCCACCTCGCGGGGGCAGCTGATGTCGTAAAGCGGATCGTTCCAGGTGAAGGCGAAGGCCCCCTCCTCATAGCCGCCGAACTGCTCACGCAGCAGCTCATAGCGAGGATCGTAGCGGGGGTTGCCCATCTCGTCGCCGTGCTCGCTGAAGCGCCAGTACTCCTCGGTGGGGTCCGGCGTGGTGTCGTTGACGATACAGTTGGGGGACCTGCTCCGTTGAGACAGGGTCGTGCATGCCGATCCAGAGTCGTTCGAGATCAAGGCCGTAGAGCGGTGAGATATCCGTCACGGCGAAGTTATAGCAGATGTTGAGGTGCTTGAGATTGTGGCAGTTGGCCAGGGGCGTCAGATCGTGGAGCCTCGTGGTCATGGCCTCCAGGTACTCGAGCTTCGGGCAGTTGGCCAGCGGGGAGAAATCCTCCACGAAGGTCATGCCGACGATCAGCACCTCGAGATCGGGCATATAGCGGCAGAACTCGATGGTGTCCAGATAGTTGTTGTGGCCGAGGTCCAGGTACTTGACCTTGGTGCAGTATTTGAGATTCTGCACGTTGTTGTGCGCAAGCTCCCCCGCTTTGCCGGGCATGGAGGCCAGG
>CADAAM010000060.1 GCA_902785905.1 Oscillospiraceae bacterium
GAGTAGCTTTGTATAGTGATGTATTTTGCTGTTCTTCATTATACATCTTCTGTACAAAAATTACCCCCTCCGTGTCCAATTTAAGCTTACCACTTCAAAGTGTCGACAGCTTGAGAGCAAAAATGGGTACTTCCGAAAAAGTTCCCATTTTTGCATGGATTGTACGTGAAGGGGGACTCCCCGTCCCCCTTCACAGTTCCCCCTTACAAGACCAACTTAGTTTGCAAGGGGTTGTCTACAGTCTGGATACTTCAACAATTGGACAGATTATGCCGAAATCAAAGTCTTGCAAAGACTTGCAGCTTGTAGTATAATAAACTGATTAATCATTTATAAGGGAGAATTCTCATCATGATAAAGATCGCACCTTCTGTTTTATCTGCCGATTTCGCCGTGCTGGGCGCCGAGACCGCGGAGGTCAAGGCCGCCGGGGCCGAGTATCTGCACGTCGATGTGATGGACGGCATTTTCGTGCCGAACATCTCCATCGGCTTTCCCGTCATCAAGTGCCTGCGCCGCGCCACCGACATGTTCCTGGACGTGCACCTCATGATCGACAGGCCCCTTCGCTATGTCGAGCGCTTCTGCGAGGCCGGGGCGGATCTTGTGAACGTCCATGTCGAAGCCGACACGGAGGACGCGATCAAGGAGGCCATCGCTACCGTCAAGGCCAAGGGCAGAAAGGCCGCGGTCACCATCAAGCCCCGTACCCCGGCCGAGGCTGTGCTGCCCTTTATCAAGAGCGTCGACCTCATCCTCGTCATGACCGTGGAGCCTGGCTTCGGCGGACAGAGCTTCATGGCCGACCAGCTGCCCAAGATCAACCTTATCCGCGGCATGATCGAGCAGTATAACCCCGCCTGCGAGCTCGAGGTCGACGGCGGCATTGACGCGCACACTGCTCCCCTGGTCGTGAAGGCCGGGGCCGATGTCCTCGTCGCGGGCAGCGCGATCTTTGACAAGCCTGATCGCGCCGCAGCCATCCGCGCTATCCGCGAGGGCGCGGAGAAAGCCTGAGGAGCGCACCATGTCGTTTTTCCCAGCCGCCCTTGAAACCCTTGTGGACCGCTTCGCCTCCCTGCCCGGCATCGGCAGGAAGAGCGCGCAGCGCCTCGCCTTTCATGTCCTCTCTCTGCCGGAGGAGGAGGCCCGGGCCTTTGCCGACGCGATCCTGGACGCCAAGAAAAACGTGCGCTGCTGCCGCGTCTGCCAGAACCTGACGGAGGGGGAGATCTGCTCCGTCTGCGCAAGCCAGACCCGCGACAAGTCCACCATCTGCGTCGTGTCCGAGCCGCGCGACGTCATGAGCATCGAGCGCGGACGCGAGTATAACGGCGTCTACCATGTCCTGCACGGCGTCCTCAGCCCTATGAGCCATGTCGGCCCCGACGATATCCGCATCAAGGAGCTGCTGACAAGGGTTGCCGACAACGAGGTGGAGGAGGTCATCATGGCCACAAACCCGGACACCGAGGGCGAGGCCACGGCCATGTACATCTCGCGCTTATTGAAACCCTTCGGCGTGAAGACCACTCGCCTGGCCTACGGCATCCCCGTGGGCTCCAACCTCGAATTTACCGACGACGCGACGCTCAACCGCGCCATCGAGGGCCGCACCGAAATCTGATTAAGTCCGCACCGCTGCGGGCATACTCTCTTGTGAATGAAATAATTGCCAACACGGCTTTTACATATTATCTGAACTGAATGGAGAAAACATGGTATCTAAACTGAAAATAATCCCCCTCGGCGGACTCGGCGAGATCGGCAAGAACATGTACGCTTACGAGTTCGGCAACGACATGATCGTGGTCGACTGCGGCATGGGCTTCCCGGACGACGACATGTACGGCATCGACAGCGTCCTGCCGGACATCTCCTATCTGCGCGCAAACCACGAAAAGCTGCGCGGCATCATCCTCACCCACGGGCATGAGGACCACATCGGCGCCGTGCCCTACGTCCTGCGCGAGCTTGACGTGCCCATCTACACCCTGCCGCTGACCGCCGCCCTCATCGAGCTGAAGCTGGAGGAGCACAATCTGCTCTTTAACTCCCAGATCTTCACAAAGAAGACGGGCTCGGTCTTCCGCCTCGGCTGCTTCACGATCGAGTTCATCCACGTCAACCACTCTATCCCGGACTCCGTGGCCGTCGCGATCACCACGCCCATCGGCACGGTCGTCCACACCGGCGACTACAAGATCGACGTGACGCCCATCTCGGGCAGGATGATCGACCTTGTGCGCTTCGGCCAGCTCGGCAACGACGGCGTGCTCGCCCTGGTGGGAGAGTCCACAAATGTCGAGGTGCGCGGCCACTCCGACTCCGAGAGCAAGGTGGGCGAGAGCTTTGACAAGCTCTTCATGGGCTGCGACAAACGCATCATCATCACTACCTTCGCCTCCAATGTCCACCGGCTCCAGCAGATCATCAACGTCGCCGCCAAGTATAAGCGCAAGGTCGGCATCACCGGCCGCAGCATGGAGAACGTGCTGAACGTGGCAAACGTCCTCGGCTACATGGACATCCCCGAGAACGTCATGTGCGACATCGAGAAGATCAACAAGCTGCCCCGCAGCCAGACCGTCATCATCTCCACCGGCAGCCAGGGCGAGGCCATGTCCGCCCTCTACCGCATGGCCTTTTCCGAGCATAAGCAGATCCAGGTGGACGCCGGCGACCGCGTGATCATCTCCGCCTCGGCCATCCCCGGCAACGAGACCACCATCACCCGCGTGATTGACGAGCTCTTCCACAAGGGCGCGGAGGTCATCTACGACCGCCACACCGACCTGCACGTCACCGGCCACGCCTGCCAGGAGGAGCTCAAGATGATGCTCGCCCTGACGCGGCCCAAGTTCTTCATCCCCATCCACGGCGAGCACCGCATGCTGGTCAAGCACGCGGAGATCGCCAAGAAGATGGGCGTCGCACCGAAGAATGTGGTCATCGCTGAAAACGGCTCCGTCATTGAGGTGACCAAGAAGAGCATCAAGTGCGAGGCGACCGTCCCCGCGGGCGCAGTCATGGTCTCCGGCAGCGGCGTGGGCGAGGTCGGCAGCGTTGTCCTGCGCGACCGGCACAAGCTGGCGGAGGACGGCATGGTTGTCGTCGTCCTGCCGTATTCCACCCATGATCACCGCCTCCTGTCCGATCCCCAGATCATCACGCGCGGCTTCATCTACGTCAAGGAGGCCGAGGAGCTCATGGAGGAGCTCAAGCGCGTGGCCATTGAGTCGGCCGACGCCTGTGCCGCCCAGCACATCAACGACTGGACCGCCATCAAGAACAAGGTCAAAAACAACATCGCCGGCTACCTCTACAAGACGACCCGCTGCAGCCCCATGATCCTGCCGGTCATCACGGAGATCTAAATGAACACCGTAGTACCTTGTAACGCTTAAAACTTGATACCATATTCTTGGCTCCCCCCCCTTTGGGGGGAGCTGTCGCGGCGCGTCTCCCGCAAGCGCCGTGACTGAGAGGGGATGTCATCCCGCGGCCCCTCTCCGTCACTTCGTGACACCTCTCCCCGGCGCGGGGAGAGGCAAGTTTTTCTGTAGAGTTTTAAGTGTTATACTGGTCTCCCATAAAACGGCTTAAAGCCGTTTTATAGTGCCAAAGGCGCGTCGGAGACCTATGAGACGTGTTTTGTGCCCGGGGGCACAAAACTGGCAGCGCGCTTTGCGCGATGCCTTTTCGTTAAAACGAGCCGTTTTAACGAAAAACAGTATTACAACACCGTAGGGGCCGATGCCTTCATCGGCCCGCTGTTGTACGCCAGTGCGCGATGATCGGCGGGCCGACCGGGGGATCGGCCCCTGTCCTTTTTTTGAGGGAGTAAGCCTATGACCCGTTACCGCAGCTTAAACTCATATCTCCGGGAGACCTTCGGCGAGAAGGCCTACAAGCTGGCCCTGGACGGAGGTTTTACCTGTCCGACCAGGGACGGGACGCTGGATACGCGCGGCTGCATCTTCTGCGCGGGCGGAAGCGGGGACTTCGCGGCACCGGTTGGCGGGGATGTGTACGCCGCGATCGAAAAGGCGAAGGAGCGCGTCGCGGGCAAGGGCGGGAAGCGCTTCATCGCCTACTTCCAGAGCTACACCGGCACCTACGCTCCCGTCGGGAGGCTGCGCGATCTCTATATCAGAGCGATCACGCATCCGGACGTCGCCGCCCTGTCCGTCGCTACAAGGCCGGACTGCCTGCCGGATGAGGTGATCGCCCTGCTCGCGGAGCTGAATAGGTTCAGGCCCGTCTGGGTGGAGCTCGGCCTGCAGACCGTCCACGAGGAGACGGCCCGCTATATCCGCCGGGGCTGGGCGCTGCCGGTCTTTGACGGCGCGGTGACGCGCCTGCGCGAAGCGGGGCTCACGGTCATCGTCCACATGATCCTCGGCCTGCCGTGGGAGACAGCGGAGATGATGGCGGAGACGGCGCGATATATCGGAGAAAGCGGCGCGCAGGGCGTCAAGTTCCAGCTTCTGCACGTCCTGGAGGGGACGGACCTTGCGGAGGACTACCGGCGGGGCACGTTTCGGACGCTGACCATGGACGAGTATATCGACGTGCTGGAAAGCTGCGTCGAGTCCGTGCCCGCGGACATGGTGATCCACCGCCTGACCGGCGACGGGGCGAAGAAAAACCTGATCGCCCCCTTATGGAGCGCGGACAAAAAGCGCGTGCTCAACGAGATCAGGCGGCGTTTTGAGCTGGACGACGTACAGCAGGGGAGACGGGCATAAACAAACAGAGCCGGGATCGCACATGATCCCGGCTCTGTTCAATACCGTGTCCCTATTCCTTTTCCGCCGTTTCGACAAGCTCCCCGCTCAGGTCGATCTCCTGATAGGTAAACGCGCAGTAGCCCTGGCGTATGATCTGGTTTGCCGTGAGGTAATACCGCTTGTCCGTCCCGTCAAAGTAAAGGTTCTCAATGATGGTCTCGCCCTTCAAGGCGGCGCGTTCCGCCATACCGAGCCACTTTCCCGTGACGGTGGGGAAGAGCTCCCTCACGCGGTGGCCCAGCATCTCCCTGAGGGGCCTGCCCACGCTGCGCCCAAAGCGGTGGTTGCCGTACAGGAGCACCGCGTCCGTGACCTCGCCCCTTGCGTCGGGACGAACCTTGTAAACCGCGTAGGAAATGGGCAGATCGTCGTACAGGCGGAAGAAGGTCGACGTGCGCAGCTGGAGATTTTCAGACGGCGCGTGGTCGTCGTGATCCACCAGCAGACGCATCTCGGCGCTCTGGGTCATCTCGTCGAAATCCTCCGACTCGGAGAAAAGGGCATAGCCCATGGAGAGGTAGATCGTGGTGGGCGTGCCGTCAATCTCATGGATATTCTCGGCCGCGCACCTGATCGTGTCCCGCAGGGCGGAGAGCTCGGTTTTGTCGCGGACCTGACGGAGCACCACAAACTCAAAGCCGTTGACGCGGGCGACAGCGGAGTTGCGCCCGAAGGCCTTCTTGAGCTCGCGCCCCAGCGCCGAAATGACCTTGTCCCCAAAATCAAAGCCATAGGCGTCGTTGATGGATTTGAGATCGTCGATGGACACCTGCAGGCACATGAAGTCCGTATTGCGCAGGAAATACTCGTCCTTGAAGGCGCCGACCTGCTCATACAGGCCGCGGGAGTTGAGCAGGCCCGTCATCTCGTCGCGCCTTGTGGTGTCGACGCCGCGCGGGTCGTTCATGTTCAGCAGATCGCGGTCAATAAAGCAGCCGAGCAGACCGATAATATCGCCCTCCTCGTCATAGAGGGGCGTCTTGTTGGCCAGAATCTCGCGGTTTTCGCCGTTGCAGATGCAGCGGCCCGGAATGTTGTGGGTGGTGATCCCCTCGGTGATGACCCGAAACTCGTCGTTCATGTAGAGATCGGGGTGGACATGCCAGCCCAGCTCCTCGTCGTTTTTCCCGATCACGTCCGACGGGGAGGAGAAGCCGTAGTATTCCAGAAAGCCGCGGTTGACGCCGAGGAAGCGGCGGTCACGGTCCTTCCAGAACAGGCGCGCCACGTTGGAGTGGAGGAGATTGCTCCACAGCAGGGCGGGGGAACAGGCTTCCGCCGTGCGGTCCGCCAGGGAAGCGCGCAGCTCGAAGCGCTCCATCTCCCGGTGGGCGCTGCGCACGAGCTCCACCACGATGCCGGGGCGGTAGCGCAGCAGCAGAAACTGCTTCCACTCATAGCGGCCGTTGCCGACGAGACAGCGAAAGAGCGCGGACAGGGAGCTGAGCCGGGAGTCCGTCAGGCGCTGTTCCATGGTGTCGGCCTCCCAGAAACGCAGAAAGGCCTCGCGGTCATCCGGGAAGACCTGCTCCCTGGCGTAGCTTTGCACGATCTCGGTCAGCCCCTCGCGCCGGGAGGTGAGGTAGTCCTTCGTCCCGACATAGAGCGGCGTGAGGCAGTCCTTTTTGAGATCGACCAGAATAATGCGCTCAAAGAGCGTGTAGATCTGCCGCAGACCGTTGTCCAGAACGGAGGTGCTGGCGGACTGGGACTCCTGCGAGAGGTTGTTGAGCTGCATCAGAACGCAGTAGGCCCCTCTGCGCCGTGCCACGCATTTGGTCTTGAGCTCATAATATTCCTCGTTTGAGACAAAGAGCATGCGCCCCGTGCCCTGGATGCGGGTGCTCTCCAGCAGCTTGCCGATGCGCGCGGGGATGACCGAGTAGGGGTGGCTCTCGCCCAGCTGTTCGGGCCGGAAGATGTCGGGCAGCAGCACGATATTCCCGGTAATTTGCTCGAAGGCCTGGTTGCAGAAGAGCAGGGAGAAGTCGTCCTTCCGCATCTCGGCCAGAGCCAGCGGGATACTGTTGAGCGTGCGGCCGGTGGTCAGTCTCTTGCGCTCCGACGGGCTTAAAAACGGCGCGGAGCTGAGGAAATTGAGGCGGCCGATATCGTCGTAGTATTTGCGGTTGCGCGGCAGCTCGATCGAAATATTTCTCGCCCTGAGCTGGGCGATCGCCTCGTCAAAGGGGAGGGGCTTGCCGAAGTAGTAGCCCTGCACTTTTTCGCAGCCGATGTTGCGCAGGTAGACAAACTGCTCCTCCGTCTCCACGCCCTCGGCCAGGGTGTGGATGTCGATCTCCTTGGCCATCTGGATGACCGAGGTCAGGATCCTCAGAGAGCGCTGGTTGAAGGAGCTCAGAAAACGCATGTCCAGCTTGAGTTCGTCAAAGGGATAGTCCTTGAGCATGTTCAGCGACGAGTAGCCGCTGCCGAAGTCGTCCATCCAGACCTGATAGCCAGCCTCGTGGAAGCGGTCCACGACGGTGTGCATGAAGATGTCGCACAGTAGAAAGTCCAGACGCGAGAGGTTGACGGACACGGGGATGGGGGTCTCGCCGCGCTCGACCGTGATTCGTATGCGGCGGCAGACCTCGCCGATCACATAGCCGTCCAGCTCATGGATGCGCCCGGCCTCCTCCAGCACGGGGATAAAGGCGTCCGGGGACAGGAGGCCGCGTTCGGGATCGACCCAGCGCGCCAGGGCCTCAAAGCTGCAAAGCTGCCCGGAGATGGTGCGGATGACGGGCTGGTAGTAAACCTGTATCCGGCCGTTTTCGAGGGCGCTGTCAAAGTTGTCAAGTATATACTGCCGCAGAGCCTTTTTCATGGCGGCTCCTTTCCCAATAAGAGCTTTGAAGGTGGTCTTTATAATGGATTCATATTACACAAAGACAAGGTTGGTGTCAATAAATCCTTTTTTAAATAAAAGTATTATTTTACGTTAAGCGAACGCGTCCCCTTGCATTTGACGCGGCGAGAGACTACAATAGAAAAAACAAATCGCAGAGGGGTTCGCTATGCAGGAGAAGAGTTCCTTTGAAAACGCGAGAAAGAATATTCAGCGCGGCGGCAAGCTGCTCTACAGGGCCAGCCGGATCATCGCCTTTGCGCTGACCGTCCTGGTGATCGTCCACGCGATTGCGCTGCTGTCGGTCTTCACCAGCGACAAGGCCGCATATTATATCCGCAGCCTCTATGAGAACAACGCCTTTTACCGCCTGATCGACCTGTTTGCCGATCTGCGGGGCCTGCCATCCTGGTCGGACGCCGCCATCGGCTGCTTTGCGGCGCTGCTGTCCTATCTGGTGCTGCTGCTGTTCGTGCGCATGGTCACGCGGATGATGCGCTATCTCGCCCAAGGCGGGCGGCCCTTTGACATCAGCGCGGCCAAAACCGTGCGCGCCTATTCCTGGCTGCTGCTGGTGCTGGCCCTGTATAACCCGGCCCTCGGCCTGATCTCCTTTGCCCTTTCCATGCTCTTTTCCTATATCATGGAATACGGCGGCTATATCCAGGCCCGGGCGGATGAGACCAACCGCATCCAGGAGGAGATCATCGTCTCCTTCGCGGAGATCACCGAGAACAAGTCCGGCCAGACAGGCCAGCACATCCGCCGCGTGTCGGAGTACGCCCGCGTCCTGGCGGAGGAGCTGGGCCTTGATGAGGAGAGCTGTGAGAAGATCCGCATCGCCTCCACCATGCACGACATCGGCAAGCTGATGATCCCGTCGGAGATCCTGGAGAAACCGGGCCGCCTGACGGACGAGGAGTACAGTGTTATCAAGACGCACACGACCTACGGCGGACAGCTCCTGGAGAACGTGGAAGGGGAGGAGATGCAGCTTTCGCGCACCATCGCCCTGCAGCACCACGAGCGCTGGGACGGCAGAGGCTACCCACGGAACCTTGCAAACGACGCCATCAGTCTCGAAGGGCGCATCGTGGCAGTGGCCGACGTGTACGACGCCCTCACCAGCCGGCGCAGCTACAAGCAGGCCTGGGACGAGGAACGGGCCTTTCGGGAAATCAAAAACGGCCGCGGCACCCAGTTTGACCCCGTGGTGGTGGACGCTTTCGAGCGCGCCCACGACAAGATCCTCGAAGTGCAGAAGAAATTTGCGGACTGACAAAAGGAAAAGTCGGCAAAACCGGAGGGGCTGACGCAGAACTGACAAACCCCTCAGTCACAATGCTTGCGGGAGACGCATTGTGACAGGTCCCCAAAAGGGGAGCCAAGGCAAAAAAACTCTTGACACTTTAGCGCGTTAGTGTTATGATCCACCCATAAACCGAAGAGCGGGAGGAGTACTCCGCAAATCGTTCCTTTTCAGAGAGCTGCCGTCCGGTGCGAGGCAGCAGGGGGCGCGCGAGGGAATGGACCCGCGAGGGCAAACAGAACGGGGGCGCGATCCCCTCAGTATGGGCGACGGAGCTGGCGATCCGTTATCAAAGGGCCGGCGTGTGACAGCACGCAAAAGTGGGCGCGCAAGCGCCAAGCCGGGTGGTACCGCAGGAGTTCAACGCTCTTGTCCCTGCAAAATATGCAGAGGCAAGGGCTTTTGTTTTGCCTCTGACATCTCAGAAAAGGAGCGATCCCCATGTTAGTAAACAACATCCCCTACAAAACCTATCTCGCCGAAAGTGAAATTCCGAATGCCTGGTACAATCTCCGGGCCGACATGAAGGTCAAGCCCGCGCCGCTGCTCAATCCCGGCACCGGCAAGCCCCTCACCGCCGATGAGCTGACGCCCATTTTCTGTGAAGAGCTGGTGAAGCAGGAGCTCGACAACGACACCCCCTATTTCCCCATCCCGAAAGAGATCCTGGACTTCTACAAGATGTACCGCCCCTCGCCTCTGGTGCGCGCCTACTGCCTCGAGAAGGTGCTGGACACCCCGGCGAGAATCTACTATAAGTTCGAGGGCAACAACACTTCCGGCAGCCACAAGCTCAACTCCGCCATCGCCCAGGCCTACTACGCCAAGCAGCAGGGTCTCAAGGGCGTGACCACCGAGACCGGCGCCGGACAGTGGGGCACGGCCCTGTCCATGGCCTGCGCGTATCTGGGCCTTGACTGCAAGGTTTTCATGGTCAAGGTCAGCTATGAGCAGAAGCCCTTCCGCCGTGAGGTCATGCGCACCTACGGGGCGAGCGTAACGCCCTCTCCCTCCATGGAGACCGAGGTCGGCAAGAAGATCCTGGCCGAGCACCCCGGCACCACAGGCTCCCTCGGCTGCGCGATCTCCGAGGCGGTGGAGGTCGCGGTCAAGAACCCCGGCTACCGCTATGTGCTGGGCAGCGTCCTCAACCAGGTGCTCCTGCACCAGAGCATCATCGGCCTGGAGGCCAAGGCGGCCTTTGACAAGATCGGCGTCAGGCCCGACATCATCATCGGCTGCGCCGGCGGCGGCTCCAACCTCGGCGGCCTGATCGCCCCCTTCATGGGCGAGAAGCTGAGAGGCGAGGCCGACTACCGCATCATCGCGGTCGAGCCCGCCTCCTGCCCGAGCTTTACCCGCGGCAAATTCGCCTACGACTTCTGCGACACCGGCATGATCTGCCCGCTGGCCAAGATGTACACCCTCGGCAGCTCCTTCATCCCGTCCCCGAACCACGCGGGCGGCTCTGAGGGCATACTCCCCGCGCCGGAGAGCAGCCACGCCATCCGCGCCGCCATCGACGAGGCCCTCAAGTGCAAGGAGAGCGGGGAGCAGAAGGACATCCTCTTCGGCCTCACCGGCACCGGCTATTTCGACCTCAAGGCCTACGAGCAGTTCAACGACGGCGTTATGACCGACTACATCCCCACGGATGAGGACCTGGCGAAGGGCTTCGCCGGTCTGCCCAAAATCGACGCCTGAAAGGAAAAGGACATGCCCGACAGCGCAATCAGGAAAATCAGCGATGCCCGCCTCGACAAC
This sequence comes from Oscillospiraceae bacterium, assembly GCA_902785905.1. Classification (GTDB taxonomy): domain Bacteria; phylum Bacillota; class Clostridia; order Oscillospirales; family Oscillospiraceae; genus Limivicinus. The sequence goes on from CADAAM010000060.1 coordinate 10,718, forward strand.
GTGAGCGGCGGCGCGGCCAGACCCAAATTCGTCAGCAGCTTCTACTGCGAGAAGTGCAATAAGACCATCCGCCTCAACGGGGTCTACAGCCTTGAGCGGGCGCAGAAGGATCACGACGCAAAGGAGCACGCGGCGAAGAAACGGTAGAATAAGACCCGGGGGAAGCATCCTCCGGGTTCTTCTATATTTGTCTCTCCTTTTTGGGGGAAAATCACTTGTCGAAATAATCCTCCTTCGGCTTCTTACGCAGGGCGGCGTCGAGCAATACGTCCTCCTCCACCACGGGGACGAGGCCGTTCTGCCGCAGAATCTCCTTCGCCCTGTCCACGTCGTCCTCGGCAACCTTGACCCAGTAGATGTCCCGGTCGATGGTGCCGCGACCGCCGAAGTTGCGCGGGTCGAGCTTTGCGCCGCAGCCTCCGCCCATGACGGTCTCCTGCAGATAGTGGCCGGAGCGCATGCTCTGCAGCCCCGCCTCCTTCAGCGCATCCCTGATCTGCTCCCAGGTCTCACGGTCGCGCTTCTGAAAAATGTACACACGCTTTTCAAACAGCTTTTCAAACATGGCTGTACCTCCTATATATGATCTGGCGTTTTCAAAAACATCTGAATCTCCCCGAGCCGCCGCAGCCCCTCGCCCAAGGGTTCCGGCGGGCGCAGCACCATGATCTTGCCCGCCTGCTCGTCCCGGTCGATCTCCTGCATGAGGCGGTTATACTGCTCATGCCGCAGGGACATGGCCTCGACGGCCTTCGGGTACTTGCGCAGGGCGAGGCGCATGAGGGGCATGGCCTCCGCGCGGGTCTTGCGATAGCCCCTGGGCTGGGTCAGAATGAGCACATTCCGGTCATAACCGAGCTCGTGCATATAGCCGTAGGGAAGGGCGTCCACCATGCCGCCGTCGAGATACAGGCGGCCGCCGATCTCCACCGGGCGCGACACCACGGGCATGGAGGCGGAGGCCCGCATCCAGTCCATGTCAAGCGCCCCGCCGTCGGTACAGCGGTGGTAGACGACCTCGCCGCTTTCAATGTCGGTCGCACCGATGTAGAAGGCCATGGGGTTTTCGCGGAAAGCCCTGCGGTCGAAGGGGTCCAGCACATCCGGCAGCTCCCGGTAGCAGAAGTCGGCCCCGTAGAGATCGCCGGTTTTCAGCAGGGAGCGGAAGCTGCAATAGCGCGGATCGCGGCAGTAGCGCTTGTTATAGCGCAGCGGCCGCCCGTGCTGGCGGGATTTGAAGTTGCAGCCGAACACGGCCCCCGCCGAGATGCCCGCCGCGGCGTCGAAACGGATATCGTTTTCCAGAAACACGTCGAGCACGCCGCAGGTGAACAGCCCGCGCATCGCGCCGCCCTCCATGATGAGCGCCGTTTTCATCGCAATCCCTCCCTGTCAGGATGCTCTATTATATCACCGTCGACGCCCCGACACAACAAATATTGCTCCCCAATAAATTCTTGAATTTTTGGGGAGCAATATTGCCGTGTTTTGCGGTTGCCCCGCTTAGAGGCGAGCGAAACGGCAATTGAATCGTTATTGATGTGCCACAGAAATGCCGCGTCTTGATTCAGGATTAAATTGCACATCAATAAAAACGGCACAGTCCTAAGACCGTGCCGTTTTATTCAGATGAGCTTCAAACGATCAGCGAACGCGGATGACCCAGCCCTCTCTGATGACGTCGATGTTCTTGATGAGCTGGCTGTTCAGGGACTGAATGGCGTAAGCGTTGGTGCCGAATCTCTGGGCGATCTGGGAGAGAGTGTCGCCGCGAACGATGCGGTAGTAGGTCGCGCCGCCGTCAACCCAGGAGGGGCCGTCAGCACCCTTGCCGCCGGAAACGCTGTCGAGGGACTCGTCGTTGAGCTTGGTAATATCAGACATGATTGTAATCTCCTTTTAATTTTTTTCCTTCTCAGGATGGCTGTAGTATAGCACAGCTTTTGCCATTTGTCCACATAACCGTGAGTGGTTTAAGAGTTCTTCAGAATTTTTCGGTAGGAAAGCTCTTAAATATGTGCATCACATCCATAAGCCGAAATAATCGGAACGAGAAGCTGTTGCCACCGGTTCATGCACACACCCCCGGTGTGTGCGGTTATGATTCAAATCCCCTCACCATGCCAAACAAAATGGTGATTATCTCTAACATCATACAGGCAGCTATGTCTTGGTTTTCTTTTTTGTTTTTCGGAGTGAAAGGTCTCCATTCCTTTATTTCCAATACAGTCTTTGCACCGGTAATCATCATGATCATGGTTTCCTCAAGCATGTTGAATATTATGTCATATTTATAATTAATATTTATAATTAATGATATTACGAAAGCCCAGGACATGATAAAGAAAAATGCCCAAAAGTTCCAAACTTTTTAATTTTTGCCGACCATTCGGACGTTTTCTTTCCGGAGAATACTGATTTATAAATAATCATTGAATCGCCTTGCAATGTCTGCTATAATATAAAAAGAGAGATTTCCATGACCGAATGCCGAAATGCCGGAAAAGCAGGGGAGGTGCAGAATGCGCAGCCACAGAATGAAAAAAGGTTTTACACTGGCGGAATTGCTGATTGTCGTGGCGATCATTGCAGTGCTGGTGGCAATCGCTATTCCCGTCTTTACCAAGCAGCTGGAAAGAAGCCGTGAGAGCGTTGACTTTGCCAATATGCGCAGCGCCTATACGGAAGTCATGGTTGCCGCGATAAGTGATGATGCGGGAAGTCCGCTTAAGAAGGCAGACGGGACATTTCAGGCCGAGATTACTATCAAGCAGAAGCAAGAAGACTGGCAGACCGGCGGTATCGAAAACATGCGGATCGGCGGCGTGCCGTATGCAGACTGGGACAGCAAGATGCCGGCCATCGATGGAACGGCAACAGTCACGTTCTATCCTGATTCTGACAAAGTGATTATTGACTGGAGCGGCTCGGGAAGCGGCTCGGGAAGCGGCTCGGGAAGCGGCTCGGGAAGCGGCTCGGGAAGCGGCATACCATCTTTACACGGGGCAGGCCGTGATATTACTGATGAACAATTCTGCAGACCGGGTGTAGTGCTCCAGGATCAGACTGGGACGTACGTCCTCGCGTTGTCCGGCACGTATGGGATGTGGAGCAAATACACGCAAGGGACATCAGTCGCGGAGCTTGCTGTACAGTATCCTGATAGTGTCAAACTGGTCAATGCTTCAGACATCAAGGATTCTTCGTCTATCGGGACATTGCAAGCGGGAGATCTGTATTATCATTCCGTCGACGGTACATATTACTATGTCAACAGCGTTAATCAGTACGATGATATTCCTAACGGGGCATGGGTGCCTCTGATACAGTAGTACCACAGGAGCGCAAGCCCTGAAATAAAGAAAGGCAGCAGATTTTCTATCAGAATCTGCTGCCTTTTTATGGCAGAGGTGAGGGGAGTTGCGTGCATTTCTTTTTCGCTTACGGGGGATGCGGAAAAGAAATAAAAGTATTCACCGGTGTGCGCACCGGTTCATGCACAGCCCGCCGGGCTGTGCGATAATGATTCATCGCCCCTCACCATGCCAAACAAAAAGACCGCCCGACGGGCGGCCTTTTTATGGTGGAGGTGAGGGGAGTTGAACCCCTGTCCGAAAGCATTTTAACAGGAACTTCTCCGGGCGCAGGCGGTTTATTGAGATTCCCTCATCTGAGCGGGAGCCGTCACCCTCAGAGACTCGGTAGCTTCATTGTGCATGGCGCGCTCAAAGCTTTGCGCGCTCACGTTCACCACTCATCGACGCTCCGTCCCGGGCCGTGGTACTCCCGGGCGGAACGGCTGCTAATTAAGCAGCGACAAGAAGATCGTTCTTGTTATTTGATTTATAAGGTTTGCCCATTTTAAGGATGGTAGGCGCATCCGCCCGCTATTCCTGCCTCCACGCCCCCGTCGAAACCGTTACACCCCCTCGGCGTCAGACGAAGCCTGCTGCGTTTCGCTTCCGGGGTTTCCGTAAGAGCCCCGAAAGCTCCACATCCGCAGTCTCCGTCTTCCTTTCCAACTCGAACCCGCTTCGCTGGGCTTCGAGTTGGTGGAGAACAAAGGATGATGTTCGCCTTCCTCTCGAACTTGAACCCGCTTCGCTGGGTTTCAAGTTCGTAAAGAACGCGGGAAATCTCCGTCTTCCTTTCCGATCCGAAGCGCAGAGGCTTCGGATCGGTTGGAGAAAGATGATAAAGATGATTTATTCTTTGACCGGCTCCGGGTAGTCCACGCCGAAGGTGTCGACCGTGACCTTCTTCATGACCTGGGGGATGCGGGGCTTGTCGTTGTAGTCGGTGCGGACGTTCGCAATCCTGTCTACAACCTCAATGCCCTCGATCAGCTTGCCGAAGGCCGCGTACTGCCCGTCGAGGTGAGGGGAGTCCTCATGCATGATGAAGAACTGGCTGCCGGCGGAGTTGGGGGCCATGGTGCGCGCCATGGACAGAACGCCGCGCTCGTGAATCAGGGGATTCTTGAAGCCGTTGGCGCTGAACTCGCCGTGAATGCAGTAGCCGGGGCCGCCCACACCGACGCCCTTGGGGTCGCCGCCCTGAATCATGAAGCCGGGGATGACACGGTGGAAGATCACGCCGTCATAGAAGCCCTTCTTCACGAGGGAGATAAAGTTGTTGACGGTGTTCGGGGCGATCTCGGGGTAGAGCTCGGCCTTCATGACGCCGCCGTCTTCCATTTCAATGGTGACAATGGGATTGCTCATTGATAATTCCTCTCTTTCAATGCTCTGTCTATATCGCGCTTGGCCTCGCGGTCGGCTGCGCTGTCGCGCTTGTCATGGAGCTTTTTGCCCTTGCACAGACCGAGCTCCAGCTTCACGCGGCTGTCCTTGAAGTACAGGGACAGTGGGATCAACGCAACGCCGTCCTGCATGACGCGGCTCTGGAGCTTCAAGATCTCCCGCTTGTGCATCAGCAGGCGCTTGGGGCGCATGGGGTCACGGTTGAAGATGTTTCCGTGCTCATAGGGGCTGATATGCATGCCGCGGGCGAAGAGCTCCCCGTCCTTGATGGTGCAGAAGGAATCCTTGAGATTCACCTGCCCGGCGCGGACGGATTTGACCTCGGTCCCGAAGAGCTCGATCCCGGCCTCAAAGCGCTCAAGCACAAAGAATTCATGGAAAGCCTTGCGGTTTTGCGCGATCTGCTTTGTCCCCGTCTGCTTCGGCACGGCGAGCCCTCCTTTCCGCAGGTCATTTTCTCAATGCGACGTTCATTATAACACAGACGGGTCAGGAAGAAAAGAAAAAAATGTAAACTTGCGTTGCCGTGCCTCCCTGTTCAGGGGAGCCGTCAGCGCCGCCGCCGTCTTCGTATCGACGGACGGCTGAGCAGGGGAGGGCGGGGCCTTGCGAGCAGCAGCGCGCCGTCGGCGCAGGCGTACAACTCCGCCTCCAGATCGCTCCAAGGCTTGAGCCCAGCCTTTTCCAGACTGAGGCGGACGGCGGTACGGATGTCGTCCTGTTCCTCTGCCGAGAGCAGCAGGGCAAGAGCCTCGTCTGTCACACATACTGTAACCATATTGAAAATAAACGCCTCCGTATGTAAATATTTTCGACACAAAAAAGCCTCTTTATCGCGATTATACGCAAAAATTTTATGATTTTCCACGCAAAAAATATGGAAATTGAAAAGCAGATGTGCTATACTGCTATCACTTGAATTATGTAAATTTTATTATATCACCTTAGATGGAAAAGAGAGGATCGGCATGGAACTGACGGAGAAAAAGCTCAGCGGAGAGCTCAAATATACCGGCGTGATCGTGAGCGTCACCCTCGACGAGGTGGAGCTGATCGACGGGCACAAGACCCTGCGCGAGGTGGTGCACCACCCCGGCGGCGTGGGCGTGCTGCCGATCGACGAGGATGGGAACTGCTACATGGTACGGCAGTACCGCTATCCTGTCGGGGCTCCTGTTCTGGAGATTCCGGCCGGGAAGATCGACCACCACGACGCACACGAGGCCACCGCGGTGCGGGAGCTGTCGGAAGAGACGGGCTTCACCGCGGACGAATATGTGGACCTCGGCTGCTGCTACACCTCGCCGGGATATACCGACGAGATCATCCACGTCTACCTTGCCCGCGGCCTGCACAGGGGCAGGAGCCACCTGGATGAGGGCGAGTATCTGAATGTGGAAAAGGTGCCGTTTGAGGCGCTTTTGGGCATGGTCATGCGCAATGAGATCATCGACGCCAAGACCGTCATCGCGGTCTCAAAGGCAAAGCTGTATCTGGAAGGATTCACTGGCACAAAATAAAAATGCTTGCCTTATAGCCATAGATATGGTAGAATCAATGCTCGGCGGTCCAAAATCTGGGCTTGTCCGAACAAACGGAAGGTGTTTTTAACGTGGAGAAATACGTGATACACGGCGGGACCACCCTGCGCGGCGAGGTGGAGATCAGCGGCGCGAAGAACGCGGCTGTCGCCATCATCCCGGCGGCGCTGATGGTGGACGGCGTCTGTGTGATCGAGAATATGCCGCAGATCAGCGACACGGAAATGCTGCTGACCATCCTGCGGGAGCTGGGCGCGCGCATCCGCTATCTCAACCGCTCGACGGTGGAGATCGACTGCCGCAACGTCTGTATGCAGGACGCACCCTACGACCTCATGCGCAAGATCCGCGCCTCCTACTATCTGATCGGCGCGATGCTGGGCCGCTTCGGCCATGCGAAGACCACCATGCCCGGCGGCTGCAACTTTGGCGTGCGCCCCATCGACCAGCATATCAAGGGCATGAACGCCCTCGGCGCGGATGTCGACGTGAAGGCGGGCTTCGTCTACGCCGACGCCAGAGACGGCAAGCTGCACGGCGCGCGCATCTACCTGGACAAGGTGTCCGTCGGCGCGACGATGAACATCATCCTCGCCGCCACCCTCGCCCAGGGCAGGACCATCATCGAGAACGCCGCGCGCGAGCCGCATATCGTCGACCTCGCCAACTTCCTCAACTCCATGGGCGCGGACATCCGCGGCGCGGGCACCGACACCGTCAAGGTCAACGGCGTCGAAAAGCTCCACGGCGGCAGCTATGCCATCATCCCCGACCAGATCGAGGCGGGCACCTATATGGTCGCAGCCGCCGCGACCGGGGGAGAGGTGCTGATCAAGAACGTCATTCCGCGCCACCTCGAGTGCATCAGCGCAAAGCTGCGCGAGACGGGTACCATTGTCCTCGAAAACGGCGACACCGTCCTCGTCAAAGGCGCGAGCAGCCTGAGAAAGATCAACGTCAAGACCCTGCCCTATCCGGGCTTTCCCACCGACATGCAGCCGCCCATGTGCGCGCTGCTCTGCGTGGCGGGCGGCACCTCCGTCATCACGGAGGGCGTCTACGACAACCGCTTCAAGTATGTCAACGAGCTGCGCAAAATGGGCGCCGAAATCCAGGTCGACGGCCGGGTAGCCGTGGTCGAGGGCGGACACCGCCTGAGCGGCGCGCCCGTCATGGCCTGTGATCTGCGCGCGGGCGCGGCCATGGTCATCGCCGGCATGTGCGCCTCCGGCACCACAGTGGTGGAGGACGTGCGCTTTATCGAGCGCGGGTATGAGAATTTTGTCGGCAAGCTCAACGCCCTCGGCGCGGACATCCCAGCGGCTCAAGCGGTAACTGCGCCCTGCTGTCGGACAGGGACACCCACGTTCTCATCGACGCGGGCATCTCCGCGCGCAGAATCCGCCGGTCACTTGCCGACGCCGAGCTGGAACTACAGGAACTCAACGGAGTGCTCATCACGCATGAGCACTCCGATCATGTTTCGGGGCTCAAAACCCTGCTCAAATACGCGCCCGTCCCCATCTACGCGCCACACACCGTCGCCGCGCGTCTCTGCGGGGCCCTGCCCGAGGCGACGGACTTTGTGCGCGTCATCCCGACCGGGACGCCTGTGCGCATAGGCGGGATGCAGGTGACGGCTTTTCACACCCCTCACGACACGGACGAGAGCGTCGGCTACCGCGTCGAGGGGCACGGAACTTTCGCCCTCGCCACCGACATGGGCCATGTGACGGACGAGGTTTTTGAGGGCCTTCTGGGTGCGGACGCAGCGCTCATCGAGTCAAACCACGACCTCGAAATGCTCTGCTGCGGGCCGTATCCCGTGTACTTAAAGCGCCGCATCCTCTCGGACCGGGGCCATCTCTCCAACGCCGACTGCGCCGTGCTGGCCCGAAAGCTCGCCGAGGCGGGGACGGGGACAATCATACTCGGCCACCTGAGCCGGGAGAACAACCGCCCGGAGCTCGCGTTTTCGGAGACGGAGCGGGAGCTTGCGGGGCTTGGCGCGAAGCTCTATTGTGCGCCGGTCTTCGGCTGCCTGAGCGTGGAGGTGGGAAGATGATCCAGGTCAAGCTCATCTGCGTGGGGAAAATGCGCGAGAAATACTATACAGAGGCCTTCGCGGAGTATGCCAAGCGTCTGCAGGCGTACTGCCGCCTGGAGCTTTTGGAGATCGCGGAACAGCGCCTGCCGGACAGACCCTCCGACAGGGAGATCGCCGCGGCCCTTGAGCGCGAGGGACAGGAGATTCTGAAGGCCGTCCCCGCCGACGCGTATACAGTTGCCCTCTGCGTGGAGGGGCGACAGATGCCGAGCGAGGGCATGGCGGCGCTCATCGCCGAGCGGGAGGGCTCCGGCAGGCCGAAGCTCTGCTTCGTGATCGGCGGCTCCTTCGGCCTTGCGCCGTCGGTCAAGGCCAGGGCGGACAGGCGGCTGAGCATGTCGCAGATGACCTTCCCGCACCACCTCGCCCGTGTCATGCTGATCGAGCAGCTCTACCGGGGCTTCAAGATCAGCGAGGGCTCGCAGTATCATAAGTAGTTGAACATATCGCTTTAAAATGATATACTGAATCAAACAATCTTCGGAGGTGTATGCCCTGTGTTTGAAGCGGGAGAATGGAGCAGACTTTTGAGGGGCGAGCTGTATGAGCGCTGGCCCAAGGACGAAAAGGGCGAGCCGGAGGAGCCCGTCTGCCTCGGCACGCTGATGAATCTCAATATGCTTGACGAGCTGACCGTCAACATGCTGGAGGCCTGCGGCATCCCCTGCCTGCGCGTCTATCCGGGGGACGGGAGCTTCGGCAAAATCCTCTTCGGCATGAGCGGCCAGGGCACCGAGATCTTCGTCCCGAAGAGCCTGGCCGCGGACGCCGCTGCCCTGTGCACCTATCAGGGCGACTACGAGATGGAAGACTGACCGCCTTGCGCGGTTTGATAAACGAAAAATATAAAATTTGAAAGAAGGTTGCGCCATGCCCAGAGGGTATAAGGAAGAATTCCAGCACTGGCTCGACAGCCCCTCACTCAGCGAGGATGAGTGGAGCGAGCTCAACGCCATTCGGGACGACGACAAGGAGATCGAGAACCGCTTCTTCGCGCCGCTCGAATTCGGCACCGCGGGTCTGCGCGGCACGATGAAGCTGGGACTTCACCACATGAACATCCACGTCATCCGCCACGCCACCCAGGCCTTTGCCAACGTCATCGCCGCCGAGGGGGAGGAGGCCAAACGCAAGGGCATCGTCATCGCTCACGACTGCCGCCTCAACGGAGAGCTGTTCGCCAAGGAGGCCGCCTGCGTCATGGCGGCAAACGGCATCCATGTCCGCTTCTTTGACGAGCTGCGCCCCACACCGGAGCTCAGCTTCGCCGTGCTCTACTACGGGACGACTGCCGGCCTCAACATCACCGCCAGCCATAACCCCAAGGAGTACAACGGCTACAAGGTCTACTGGTCCGACGGCGCGCAGCTGCCGCCCCAGAAGGCCGACGCCATCGCCAGACAGATGGAGGCCATCGACATTTTCTCGGGCTTCGTCTCCTGCGACTTTGAGGACGCCGTGGACAAGGGCCTCATCGAGATCATCGGCGCGGAGACGGACGAGGCGTTCCTCCAGCGCGTCCTGGCCCAGGCCATCGACAGGGAGGTCGTCAAAGAGGTCGCGGACGACTTCAAAATCGTCTACACGCCCTTCCACGGCTGCGGCTACAAGATGGTGCCGGAAGCCCTCAAACGTCTCGGCATCAAGCATCTCTATCCCGTGCCCGAGCAGATGGTCATCGACGGCAGCTTCCCCACGGTGGTGAGCCCCAACCCCGAAAATCCCGAGGGCTTCTACCTTGCGGTGGATCTGGCCAAGAAGGTCGGCAGCGACCTCATCATCGGCACCGATCCGGACTCTGACCGCATCGGCACCATGGTCCGGAAGGGGGACGACTACGTCACCATCACCGGCAACCAGCTCGGCGTCCTGCTGGCGGACTACATCATCCAGGCCCGCAAGGCCACCGGCACCATGCCCGAAAACCCCGGCGTCGTGAGCTCCATCGTCTCCACCGGCATGACCAAGGCCGTCTGTGAGGCAAACGGCGTCCACTATGAGGACACGTTTACCGGCTTTAAGTTCATGGCCGAACGCGTCGCCGCCTGGGAGGCCGCGCACAGCTACAACTATATCTTCTCCTTTGAGGAGAGCTACGGCTACATGATGGGCGACTACGTCCGCGACAAGGACGCCGTGACCGCCTCCATGATGGTGGCCGAGATGGCGGCTTACTACCACAAGAAAGGCATGACCCTGCTCGACGCGATGTACGCCCTCTATGAGAAGTACGGCTGGTTCAAGGAGTACACCCTGAACCTCGTCATGCCGGGCCTCGACGGTCTGCAGAAGATGCGCGATCTAATGGCGGAGCTGCGGAAAAATCCTCCGAAGGAGATCGGCGGACAGACTGTTATCCGCACGCGCGACTACTCGGACGGCAGCATCTATGTCGCGGGTCTCGGCAAGGTGGGCGTCACGGCATTCCACGGCTCGAACGTTTTGTACTTTGAGCTCGCCGACGGCAGCAGCTTCATCGTCAGGCCCTCCGGCACCGAGCCGAAGATCAAGATTTACCTCCTGGTGCGCGGGGACGACGAGGGCCAGTGCGAGTGGCGCATCGAAAAATACAAGAGATATGCGGAGTCTTTGAAGAGATGAAACTGCTGCTGGACCTCTTTCTGGCCTTTGCCCGCGTCGGAGTGATGACCTTCGGCGGCGGCTACGCCATGATCCCCATTTTGGAGCGGGAGATCGTGGACCGCCACGGCTGGGCCACGGAGGAGGAGCTTATGGACTACTATGCCGTCGGCCAGTGCACCCCGGGCGTCATTGCCGTCAACACAGCCACCTTCATCGGCTACAAGACGGCGGGTACGCCCGGCGGTGTGGTGGCCACCCTCGGCGTGGTCTTCCCCTCGGTGGTCATCATCACGCTGATCGCCGGGATACTAACCAGTTTTGCGGATGTGCCCCAGGTGAAAAGCGCTTTCGCGGGCATCCGCGTGTGCGTGTGCGTACTGATCTTCAACGCGGTTTTGAAGCTCTGGAAGAAGGCCGTCGTGGATAAATGGACGCTGGCGCTCTTCCTCGGTGTCTTTCTGCTGTCGGTGTTCTTCAGCGTCTCGCCCGTCATCTTTGTGGTGGTCTGCGCGGCGGCGGGCATCGTGCTCACCAGAATGGGGGTGCGCGGCAAATGATCCTGCTTCGCCTGTTCTGGGAGTTTTTCAAGACCGGCCTCTTCGCGGTGGGCGGCGGCATGGCGACGCTGCCCTTCCTGTACGACATCTCCACCCGCACGGGCTGGTTTACTCACGCGATGCTGGCGGACATGGTGGCCGTGTCGGAGTCCACGCCCGGCCCCATCGGCGTCAATATGGCGACCTATGTGGGTTTCACCACGGCGGGCATCCCCGGCGCGGTGATCGCCACTCTGGGCCTCATCACCCCGAGCGTCATCATCATTCTGCTGATCGCGCGTGCGCTCAAGGCCTTCAAGTCCAACCCCCTGGTGGAGGCTGGCTTCTACGGCTTGCGCCCCTGCTCCATCGGCCTGATCGCCGCGGCCTGTTATCTCGTCATCAAGATCGCGCTGTTTAACCCCAAAGTTTACGCCGAGACCGGCAGACTCGCCGATCTCTTCAACGTCAAGGCTCTCGCCCTCGCCGCCGTGCTTCTGGTCTGCACCCGCTATGTGAAGAAGCTCAAGGGGCTTCACCCCATTTTCTTCATCCTCGCCTCGGCGCTCGTCGGCGTCGTGTTCGCATTCTAAAAGATCACAAGACCAAGCACATAGGCCAGTACGGCCGCAAAGCCCGCGCTCAGAAGGCGCCCTGTCAAGTGCAGGGCGCCTTTTAATTCGCTGCCGGAGAGCACGCCGAGGGTCTGAAAGTGCACCGACAGTCCGCCCCAGCCCAGCAGAAAGGCCGCAAGGGAGAGCGTCTCCGGGCATGGGCGCAGGCCCTGCAAAGCCGCCGCCCCGCTGCCGAGCTCAAAGAGCCCGGTTATCAGCGTACGGACAAACGACGGCTCAAAATGCAGGCGCACGGCGACGGCTGCGCACAAAGCGGAGAGCGCGCCGTCCGCGTCCAGCACCGCGAGCAGGACGGTAAAGCACATCGCAAAGCCGCACACGCTCAAGATCGCCGAGACCGCCTGCCGCACGGATTCCACCAGCGCAAGGGCGGGATCGGCGCTGTCGAGCTGAAGCGGCTGCGTCTCCGCGCAGGGGTGCTTCCCCCGAAAGAACAGACCGGTCAGGAAAGCCGCCAAAATGTGCACGCCATAGAGGATCAGACCGATCTTCACCGAGCCGAAGACCCCGATCCCCACGGCCCCGACGATAAACGCGGGGCCGGAGTTGCTGCAGAAGCCCAGCAGGCGCTCCGCCTCCTGTTTGGAGACGCTGCCGCTTTTTGCCATGTCCGCGATATAGGCCGCGCCCGCGGGATAGCCGCCCGTGAGGCCGATCAGAAGCGCCGAGGCCCCCGCGCCGCTTACACCGAAGAGCTTTGAGGCGAAGGGGGCGAGCAGCGTCCCGAGAAGCCCCGGCAGGCCCAGACGGTTGAGAAAGCCCGAGAGCACAAAGAAGGGAAAGAGCGAGGGGATCAGCAAGCGCCCGCACATCAAAAGCCCCTCCCGGCAGGCCCGCGCCGCTTCGGAAGCGTTCATCAGCAGCGCCGCCAAAAGATACAATCCTATTGTCAGCGCCAACAGACCCTTGCCTTTGGATTTCATCAAACCGCCCCCTTGTCCGTTATCAGGCTATGAGCACAAGCATAAAGATATACTGTTCTTCCGTAGAATGAAGAAAAAGATTGCCGGAGTTTTATGGAAGAACAGTATTGTACCGAAGCGAGGTGCTGCGTTTGAAGACTATGAGGGAACTGCCCGCGGAGCTGGCCGAGCGGCTGGAGCTGCCGGGTGAGCTGCTGCCCGGGCAGGGGAGGCTGAGCCTCTGCGGCGGCAGACAGGCGCTCATTGAGGGGCATCGGGGCTTATTGGAATACACGCCGGAGCGCATCGCCGTATGCATGGGCCGCGAGACCCTGAGCCTCACCGGCGATAATCTGTGCTTGCAGGCCATGAACGCCGGGGAGCTTCTGATCACGGGCCGCATCCGTGCGGCGGAGTGGGGGTGAGCATGGCGAGGATCAGCGACTGGATGCGGGGCACCGTGCGTGCGGAGCTCATCGGGGCCTTCCCCGCGGGGCTTCTCAACGCCCTGGCAGGCCGCGGCGTCGAGCTCTGGGACGTGGAGAGCGCAGATGGGTACACCCTGCGCCTCACTCTGTATGAATCCAGACTGCCGGAGCTTGAAGGACTGGCGAAGCGCGCGGGCTGTGAAATGCGCGTGATCAGGCGCGTCGGCGGCGCCGGGGGACGAAAGCGCGTCCTGCGAAGACCGGCGCTTTTGATCGGCCTGCTCGCTATGGCCCTGCTGCTTACGGCCTCGTCCCTCTTTGTCTGGGATGTGGAGGTGCGGGGCACGAAGCGTCTCAGCCGCGCCAAAGTCCTGCGCGCGCTGGAAGACTGCGGCCTCGGCGTGGGGAGCTTCTGGCCTTCGGTCAATACCGAGCTTCTGCGCAGCGACGTGATGCTGAAGCTGCCGGAGATCGGCTGGATGGCGGTGAATGTCTGCGGCTCGCGTGCCACGGCCGTGATCGTGGAGCGGGAGGAGAAGCCGGAGATGGCGGGGGAGGAGAAGCCCGCCGAGCTCGTGGCCTCTCGCGGCGGCCTGGTCAGGCGCGTGAACGTCCTCGAGGGAGGCCCGAAGGTCAAGGAGGGCCAGCTTGTCACCGAGGGCGAGCTTTTGGTCGGCGCGGAGCTGCCGAGCCTTGCAAACGAATCCCGCCTTGTGCGGGCCAGGCGGTCATGGCCGACACCTGGGTTGAGCTCACCGCCGTGCGCCCGCTCAAGGAGGCGCTTAAATCGCCCCGGGGCGTCCCGCGCAGCCGCTTCGCGCTGGTGTTCGGAAAAAAGCGCGTCAATTTGTATATTGGCAGTGGAAAAGCACTTGACGGATGTGATAAAATCATCTCGGAGTATACCCTCGGAATTTCCGGCCTGTTCTCCACCCCGATCCGCCTGGTGCACGAGCGCTTTGTGCCGTATCAGACGCACAGCGGCAGCGACTGTGACGCATCCGAACTGGGGCGGCGGCTGTATGCCCTGCTCGAGAGCCGGACGGAGGGACAGATCCTCACCTGTGATCTGACGCCGGGGCGGACGGGGGAGCTCTTCGCGCTCACGCTGCGGGCGCACTGTTTGGAAAATATCGCCGTACCGAGAGAAATCGGCTGAGGCAAAAGCGAGGCTTTACATGATCGATAAAAGCATCGAAGTCGAACGCATGGAGCATGTCATCAGCGTCTTCGGCTCCTTTGACCAGAATCTGCGCATTATAGAAAACGAGCTGAGCGTCAAAGTGCTCGACCGTGACAACATGATCCACATCTGCGGCGAGGCGGAGAATGTCATGCTCGCTGAAAAGGCCATCAACGGTCTGCTGACTCTCGCCGCGAAGGGCGAGAACATCGACGCGCAGAATGTGCGCTATATCCTGAAGCTGGTTTCCGAGGGCAAGGAGACCAAGATCAATGAGCTTGCTGGAGACGTGATCTGCATCACGGCCAAGGGCAAACCCATCAAGCCCAAGACCCTCGGCCAGAAGACCTACTGCGAGGCCATCCAGAATAACACCGTCACCCTCGGCATCGGCCCCGCCGGCACCGGCAAGACCTATCTCGCCGTCGCTGCGGCGGTGGCGGCCTTCCGGGCGGAGGAGGTCAACCGCATCATCCTCACCCGCCCCGCGGTGGAGGCGGGCGAGCGCCTGGGCTTCCTGCCCGGCGACCTGCAGAGCAAAGTCGACCCCTACCTCCGCCCGCTCTATGACGCGCTCTTCGACATGCTGGGCGCGGACACCTATCAGAAATATCTCGAGCGCGGGAATATCGAGGTCGCGCCCCTGGCCTACATGCGCGGCCGCACGCTGGACGACAGCTTCATCATCCTCGACGAGGCGCAGAATACTTCGCGCGAGCAGATGAAGATGTTCCTGACCCGCATCGGCTTCGGTTCCAAGGTGGTCATCACCGGCGACATCACGCAGATCGACCTGCCCGAGGACAAGACCAGCGGCCTCAAGGTCGCCATGAAGGTATTGGAGGGCATCGACGATATCGCCATCTGCCGGCTCACGGGCTCGGACGTGGTGCGCCACCGTCTGGTGCAGAAGATCATCGAGGCCTACGAGGTCTATGACAAGAAAAATCCCGCGCCCTCGGAGACGGCGAAAAAGCAGCCGCCGAAGCGCGTTTACAGGAGGAAATAGGCCATGGAGCATGAAGTCTATGTTTCCCGGGAAAAGACCGGCCTCGGTCATCATAACGCGGCGGCTCTCATCAAGAAAGCGGTACACATGGCCCTTGACGCCGAGGGCGTGGACGTGCCCTGCCAGATCAGCGTTATGTTAACCGACGATGAGGGCATACGCGCCGTCAACAGCGAGTTTCGCAGCTTGGACCGCGCGACCGACGTGCTGAGTTTCCCACTGAACGAGCTGACTCCCGGCGAGTTCGACCCCGACGAGTGCGAGCGTGACCTCGATACCGGGGCTGTGATGCTGGGCGACATGATGATCTCTCTCGAGCGCTGCGCCGCCCAGGGCGAGGAGTTCGGCCACGGCTTCAACAGAGAGGTGCAGTATCTGACCGTCCACTCCGTCCTCCATCTCCTTGGCTATGATCACGTCGACGAGGGCGAAATGAAGAAGCAAATGCGGGCCAGAGAGAAAGCCATCATGGGGGACGAGTAAGCGCCGCATGATGCTCCGCAGGGGTCGATCCCCATATCGACCCGAACCCCGCAAACTCGCAAACGATATAACTCATATACACAGGGAGAACAACCTATGACAAAATCAGCCATGATTACCATCTGCGGGCGGCCCAACGCGGGCAAGTCCACCCTGACCAACGCCCTCGTGGGGGAGAAGGTCGCCATCGTCTCGGCCAAGCCCCAGACCACCCGCAACCGCATCACCGCCATTCTGGAGCGCGGCGACACCCAGTTTGTGTTGCTGGACACCCCCGGCTTTCACAAGCCGAAGACCCGCCTCGGCGACTATATGGTGAATGTCGTGCGCGAGAGCGTCGCGGACGTGGACTGCGTGCTGCTGATGGTGGAGCCGGTGGCATCCGTCGGCCCCCAGGAGGAGGCGCTGATCGAGCGGATTCAGCAGTCCGGCGTACCCGCACTGCTGCTCATCAACAAGATCGACACCGTGGATAAGGCGAGGCTGCTGGAGGTCATGGCCGTCTATTCCCAGGCCCATGACTTCGACGCCATCCTGCCCATCTCCGCGAAGACCGGCGACGGCCTGGACGAGCTTCTCAATGAGCTTGACAAGTACGCCGTCGAGGGCCCGCACCTCTTCCCGGACGACATGATCACCGATCAGCCCGAGCGCCAGATCTGCGCCGAGCTTGTGCGAGAAAAGCTGCTTCGCTGCCTCGATAAGGAGATCCCGCACGGGACGGCGGTCGAGGTCACAAAGTTTTCCGAGCGCGACAATGGCATCATCGACCTTGAGGTCACGATCTTCTGCGAGAAGGAAAGCCACAAGGGCATCATCATCGGCAAGAAGGGCGCGATGCTCAAGAAGATCGGGGAACTTGCCCGCCTGGATATTGAGGACTTCATGGGCACCAAGGTCAATCTCCAGACCTGGGTCAAGGTCAAGGAAAACTGGCGTGACTCCATGGCGTCGCTCAGGAACTTCGGCTTTACGGAGCAGTAATTTCCAGCATGTCACGCCCCTCGCCGCCTCATACTAACGGCAGAGGTGATGCGCATGCAGGCGGACGAGCTCTGGAAACTCTTTGCCGAGACCGGCAGCCCCGCGCTCTATCTGCTGTACAGGGCGGTACGCGGGGGAGAAAGCTGAGCCCTCTCCGTCATGGCGCTTGCGTGAGACGCGCCATGCCACCTCCCCCAAAGGGGGAGGCAAGACTTGGCTCCCCCTCCGGGGGAGCTGTCACCAGCGCGCGCTGGTGACTGAGAGGGTTTTCCATCAGGGAGGTATACATACATGTTTAAGACCCTGAACGCCCTGGTGCTGCGCGAGGTGCGCTACAAGGAGGCCGACCGCATCCTGACGCTGCTGACCGACAGCGAGGGCAAGCTGACGGTCAAGGCGCGCGGCGCGCTGCGAAAGAGCAGCCGGACAGCCGCCGCGACCCAGCAGCTCACCTTCGCCGAGATGACGCTCTTCGGCAACCGGGGCCGCTGGACGGTCAACGAGGCCGTCGTGAAAGAGGGCTTCGACGGCCTGCGCGGCGACATGGAAAAGCTCGCCCTCGCGTCCTACTTTGCCGAGTGCGTCGAGGCCCTGAGCGTCGAGGACCAGCCGGAGCCGGAGCTTTTGCAGCTCGCGCTCAACTGCCTCTACGCGCTCAGCCGCGGCCTCCACACGCCCGAGAAGATCAAGGCCGCGTTTGAAACAAGGCTCATGTGCCTCTCCGGCTACACCCCGGAGCTGCGGGCCTGTTCCGTCTGCGGCAAAGAGCCGGAAAAGCCGGTGCTGAACCTCGATTACGGCGGCGTAGCCTGCCGGGACTGCGGGGGAGCGGGGGAGAAGATCGAGCTCGGCAGCGAGGCGCTGGCCGCCATGCGCTATCTCTCGAGCGCCCCGGCCAGGCAGCTTTTGTCCTTCAAACTTTCGGAGGAAGATCTGCGCCGCCTCTCACGGGCGTCGGAGCGCTACCTCCTGCGCCGCACCGAGCGCGGATTCTCGACGCTGGACTACTGGAAGAAGATACGAAACTTCACAAGCGTCACGCCGTAGGGGTCGATCCCCCTGATCTACCCGAAACACCGGACATGGTTCAAAGTCGGCGGGCCGACGAGGGCATCGGCCCCTACGGAACACATATACCACTCACGGGGGAAAACGATATGAGCTTTTTTGAAAAATCCCTGACCACGCTGGAGCTGCCGGCAGTACTCGCCATGCTCGCCGCCGAGGCGGTGAGCGAGCCCGCCAAGGAGCTCGCCGCGAAGCTGACGCCGTCCGTCGAGGAGGGCGAGGTGCAGCACCGCCTCGCGGAGACCACGGCGGCCAAGTCCATGATGGTCGTGCGCGGCAGCCCCTCCTTCTACGGGGTGAAGGATGTGCGCGCGTCTCTGGCGCGCGCTGACCTCGGCGGCGCGCTCAACACGCGCGAGCTGCTGGAGATCGCCCATGTCCTCCAGTGCGCCCGCCTGGTGCGCGGCTATCTCGCCGACGACACCGTGGGCAAGACGCCCATCGACTATCTCTTCTACGCCCTGCACGCCAACAAATTCCTTGAGGAAAAGATCACCTCCTCCATCGTGGGCGAGGACGAGATTGCGGACGCGGCCTCCTCAGAGCTTGCAAACATCCGCCGCCAGATGCGTGCGGCGGCTGCCCGGGCGCGGGAGGCTCTGCAGAAGATCATCTCCTCTCCGAGTTACGCGAAGGTCCTGCAGGAGCCCATCATCACCCAGCGCTCCGACCGCTATGTCGTCCCCGTCAAGGCCGAGTGCAAGGGCGCGATCAACGGCCTGGTGCACGATATCTCCGCCTCCGGCGCGACGATTTTCGTTGAGCCCATGGCGGCGGTCAAGGCCAACAACGAGCTCAGAGAGCTCGCGGCCAAGGAGCGCGCGGAGATCGACCGCATCCTGGCCGAGCTCTCCGCCGACTGCGCCGAGCACCGCGACGGCATCACCGCCGACTATGAGATCCTCGTCCAGCTCGACCTGATCTTTGCCAAGGCCAAGCTCTCCTACAAGCTCAACTGCGAGGCGGCAGCCATGGAAGGGCGGGGCATCGTCCTGCGCCGCGCCCGCCACCCGCTGCTCGACCAGGCCAAAGCCGTCCCCATCGATGTGGAGCTCGGCGACAGCTTTGACACCCTTGTCATCACCGGCCCGAACACCGGCGGCAAGACCGTCTCCATCAAGACCATCGGCCTGCTCGCGGCCATGCACCAGTGCGGCCTGCACATCCCGGCCGCCGACGGCAGCAATCTGCCCGTCTTTTCCCACATCCTCGCGGACATCGGCGACGAGCAGAGCATTGAGCAGAGCCTGTCCACCTTCTCGGCCCACATGAGCAACATCGTCAGCATTATCGACGAGTGCGACGAGCACTCGCTCATTCTCTTCGACGAGCTCGGCGCGGGCACCGACCCCACCGAGGGCGCGGCCCTCGCCATCGCGGTCATCGAGCATGTGCGCCGCCGGGGTGCGGTCATCGCCGCCACCACCCACTATGCCGAGCTCAAGGTCTACGCCACGAACGAGCCGGGCGTCCAGAACGCCTCCTGCGAGTTTGACGTGGAGACCCTGCGCCCGACCTACCGTCTGCTCGTCGGCATACCCGGCAAGTCCAACGCCTTCGCCATATCCAAGCGCCTCGGCCTTGACGATGAGATCATCACGGACGCCAAGAGCCGCGTCAGCTCCGAGAGCCAGAGCTTTGAGCTCACGATCGAAAAGCTGGAGCAGACCAGACTTCTGCTCGAAAAGGACCGGGAGGAGACGGCAAAGAAGCTCAGAGAAGCCCAGGAGAACGCAAAGAAGTCCGCCATGCTCCGCGCGGAGCTTGAGGTGCGGCTCGACAAGGCCGACCTGAAATCCCGCCGCGAGGCCGAGCGCATCCTCGCCGACGCCAGAGCCACGGCGGAGGAGGTCTTCAAGGAGCTCGACGAGATGCGGAAAATGGCCGACGAGGACGAGGATTCCCGCCGCGTCAACGAGGCGAGAGCCCAGCTCCGGCGGCAGCTCAACCTCTCGCAGGAGGCGCTGCAAAAGGAGCTCAACCCCGAGGCGGCCAACCAGGTATCGGCCCGGCCCGTGCAGGCGGGGGACACCGTGCAGATCAAATCCATGGGCATGAAGGCCACCGTCATTTCCAAGGCCCCGGACGGCACCCTTGCCCTGCGCGCTGGCATCCTGAGCGTGAACGCCAAGGAGGACGAGGTTCTGCTTCTGGAAAACGAACAGGCCCCGAAGCCGAAAAGCGCTTCAAAGGGCGGCTCTGCCCAGCTCCGGACGGCCATGCCCACGGAGATCGACCTGAGGGGCATGGAGGCCATCGACGCCGAGATCGCGGCCGAGCGCTTCCTCGACAGCGCGGCCATGGCAAAGCTCAAAACCGTGACCATTATCCACGGCAAGGGCACCGGCGCCCTGCGCGCCGCCATCCAGCAGATGCTCAGGAAAAACAAGCTCGTCAAGTCCTTCCGCCTCGGCCGCTACGGCGAGGGGGAGAGCGGCGTGACCGTGGTCGAACTGAAATAAAAAACGAATCCTTTATCAAAAAGAAATGTCTAAAATAACGAATCAGTCGAAAGCTGTTGACGATTGCGTGAAAATTTGATAAAGTAACCGTACAGTTTCCTATATGGATTAAGGATTAAGGGGTGGCGACTATGATAACCAAAGAAGTAGTCATTAACAATCAGGTCGGCCTTCATGCCAGACCCGCAACCTTCTTCATTCAGAAGGCCAACGAGTTCAAGAGCAGCATCTGGGTCGAAAAGGAAGAGAGACGTGTGAACGCCAAGAGCCTTCTGGGCGTGCTTTCCCTCGGCATTGTGAAGGGTACCCCCATCACGATCATCGCCGACGGCTCCGATGAGGATGAAGCGATCGCGACGCTCTCCGCGCTGATCGACTCCGACTTCTCCGAGTAATCGTACACTTTGGCAGAGGCGTGTGTGAAAGCACACGCCTCTTTTACTTGGGGACGCGTCGGTACGACCGGCGCGTCCCTATGTCCCTTTCGATAAAGGATGATTCCGAATGAATAGTAAAGAAAACCGCGCGATACTCGAAATGCTCCTGTGCGCGACGCTGTGGAGCATCGCGGGCATCCTCTTTAAGCTCATCCCCTGGAACGGCTTTGCCGTGGCGGGTATGAGAAGCCTCGTGGCGGGCATAACCATCTATGTCAGTATGCGCCTGATGGGCTTTGGCTATGTGCTCAACCGCCGCACGCTGGCCGCCGGGTTCTTCTCCAGCTGCACCTATCTGTGCTTCACGGTGGCCAACAAGCTCACCACCTCGGCCAACGCCATTGTGCTTCAGTTCACCTCCCCGATCTTCATCATCATCTACTCGGTCATCTTCTTCGGCGTCAAACCGAAAAAGAGGGACCTGATCGTGGTGCTGGCGACACTCGCGGGCATCTCGCTTTTCTTTTTCGACCAGCTCAAGCCGGGTTATCTGCTCGGCAACTTCGTCGCCATTGCGGCCGGGATGTTCATGGCGGGCATGTATGTCGCGGTGGGGGAGATCAAAGAGGAGGAACGCTTTTCCGGCATCTTAAACGGCCAGATCCTGACCTTCCTCGCCGGCTTTCCCTTTTTCCTTGCGACAAAGCCGGAGATCACGCCCACGGCGATCGCCGCGCTCGTAATCCTGGGCGTGTTTCAGCTCGGCCTGTCCTATGTGCTCTATGTGAAGGCCAGCAAATTCTGCCCGCCGCTCTTCTGCTGTCTGCTCGGCGCGATCGAGCCGCTTTTGAATCCCGTCTGGGTCTTCCTCTTCAACGGGGAGCGGCCCGGTATCTTCGCCCTCCTGGGCGCGGTGGTGGTCATCGCCTCCATCACGATCTGGAGCGTCACCGCCCCGGCACAGGAAACAACATGAAAACGAGGTAAACCATGGCCAATCCCGTCTTGGACAATTTAAGCGACAAGGCCAACCGACTGCCGCTGCTGCCGGGCGTGTACATCATGCTCGACGCGCAGGGGCAGGTCATCTATGTGGGCAAGGCCAAGAAGCTGAAAAACCGCGTCTCGAGCTATTTCCACGGCGAACACCTGCCCAAGGTCGCCGCCATGGTGGAGAAGGTGCGGGACTTCAACGTCATCGTCGCGGGCAGCGAGTTTGAGGCCCTGGTGCTGGAAAACTCGCTTATCAAGCAGCACAAGCCGCACTATAATATTCTGCTCAAGGACGACAAGGGCTATCCCTTCATCCGCCTCGACATGCGGGAGGAATACCCCTCTATGTCGATCGCAAGCCGCGCGGGGAAGGACGGGGCGCGCTATCTCGGCCCCTTTGGCGGCAGAAGCCAGACAAGGGACATCATCTCCACGGTCTCCAAGGCCCTGCTCCTGCCGGACTGCGCGCGGAAGTTTCCCCGGGACATCGGGAAGGAGCGGCCCTGTCTCAACTATCACATGGGCGCGTGCGCGGGCTGGTGCCTGCGGGACAGCAGCGCCGAGGACTACCGCGCCCGCATGATGCAGGCGGCCCAGATTTTAGACGGCAAGAGCAAAGAGCTGATTGAGGATCTGCGCGCTCAGATGGAGAAGGCGGCGGAGGAGCTGCGCTTTGAAAGAGCCGCGGAGCTGCGCGACAGGCTCCGCGCCGTCGAGGGCCTTGCCAACCGCCAGCGCGTCATCGCCACCGCCTTTGCCGACACGGACGCCATAGGCTTCTGCCGGGGCGCGAAGAGCTGCTTTGCGGTGCTGCACTTTGTCGACGGCAGCCTCGTCGGCAAGGACTGTGAGATGATGGACGAGCCGCTGGAGGACGACGCGGAGGCCATGTCCGGCCTTGTGCGCCAGTATTACACGACCCACCGCGGCGGCTGGCCCAAGTCGATTCTGCTGCCCGTGGAGATCGAGGACGCGGAGGAGCTGGAGCGGCTGTTGAGCGAGGTCTCCGGCCGACGCATTTACATTGAGACGCCCAAGCGCGGCGAGCGCCTGCGCCTCATTGAGAGCGCGGCCCTCAACGCGAGGGAGGAGATCCAGCGCCGCACCACCCAGGCCCAGCGCCGCAGCAAGACGCTGGAGTGGCTGCAAAAGGCCCTGGAGCTGGAGAACTTCCCGCGCCGCATCGAGGCCTTTGATATCTCCAACCTCGGGGCCACCGGCATCGTCGCCGCCATGACCGTCCATGTCGACGGCAAGCCCCTCAAGCGCGATTACCGCAAGTTCCG
>CADAAM010000061.1 GCA_902785905.1 Oscillospiraceae bacterium
GACAACGTGGTGCCCATCTGGGGAATCCAGAGCTTTGAAGAGCTGGAGCAGTGGCTTGCGGTCGACAGAGAGGACCCGAAGATGGACGCGGAGCTCGACATCTTCATCAAAAAAGAACGGCAGGAGCTGGCCGGTTCCTTCTGCCGCAGCTGCGGCTACTGCATGCCGTGTCCCGTGGGGATCGAGATCCGCAACTGCGCGCGTATGGACAGGCTGCTGCGCCGCTCCCCCTGGCAGCAGTACATGACGCCGGAGTGGAAGGAGAAAATGAACAAAATCGACGACTGCCTCGAGTGCTACAGCTGCGCTTCCAAGTGCCCCTACCAGCTCGACACTCCGAAGCTCCTGAAGCACATGCTCAAGGATTACCGCAAATTCTATGAGGAGCACAAAGACTTGATGTGAGCGTTTGAAGTTGAGATGTCGCTGCGTGACGATTTGAAATGATCCGCGAAGCGGATACCTTAGCTTCACTTTCCGCTCTCCAAACTGACAAGCTCCGTTCCCGGATAGTAGTGAGCCAGTATTGTGCGATAGTCCGCGCCCTGGGCGGCCATGACATTCGCGCCGTACTGGCTCGTCGATGAACGCCAGGTCAAAGGCCGTGGAGCGCAGGGCGAAGAGCTCCCGCAGCTTGACACCCGAAAACACCGCCCCGCCGATCACTGTCTCCGAAACGCGCCCGCTCGCGTCGCGCCTGATCTCTCCGACCCAGGTCTCGGGCTTCCCCGAGAAGTCCGCCTCCGGGGCGACGGAGAGCAGGGTGTCACGAAAGTCCAGCACGCAGCGCTCCACGGTGCTCACATAGCCCGGAACCGAGTCCGCGTCCTCAGGGCTCGAAACGCTCACAAGATAGGGCAGACCGCTCCAGATCGCACCGCAGTCCTCGGTAAAGCCCGCCGACGAGGAGTGAAACGCGGCGAAGACCGCCTCCCTCTCCCAGCACAGATACTCTCCGGCGGTCGCCGCTACCGCCTCGCGGATGCGGGCGAGCTTGTCCCCGTATGCCTCGCCCCAGCCATCGCGCATGGCCGCGCCGCTTTTCCAGGCCTGGCAGCAGCGGTAGTCCGTGCAGACGTCTGCGCCGCTGTGCCGACCCGTGCGCATACAGTAGAGCGTGTAGGTCCGCGCCGCCACCGCCTGGGCCTTGAGGGCCTCGGGTTCAAAATCTGCTGGCATCTCCGCCGCCACCACGCCGACGAGATAGTCCTCCAGCGGGGTTTCTACGACCTCCTCCCCGTGCAGGACGTGCACAGTTACCGGCGCGAAAGATTTATCCGGTACGGCACTCTCCCCCGGTACAGCCGGGGCGGGAGCAAGGAGCCGTTCAGCCCACAGTATGGCAAAGAGCAGGCCGAGGGCGAGATAAGCGGTAAAAAAGCTGTGTCTGAGCATATGCTATCCTTTTCAAATCGTTTACTTGACGGGAGAAAACAAAGGCGATATACTATCATAGTTCCCGCAAACGGGAATACACAACATCTTATGGAATCGAGAAACGGCTTATGTATAAAAAACCTCTGGAGATCACCTGTTATACGGCCGGCGCAGGCGCCTTCGGCGTGTTCTTCCGCTGGCTGCAGGTTCAGCTTGCCTTCGACGAGAACGGGCTGAACGAGAAGAGCTTTTTCAATGTCCTTGTGCCGCTGCTGATCGTGGCCTCAGCGCTGCTGTTCCGCCACTTTGTAGAGCAGATGCGCATGCGCCATATCGGCGTGCCGGACGACTTCTGCCACGCCCTGTATAACCCCGGCAAGCTGTTCACCATCCTGCGCTGGGCAGCCGGTCTTGCGATGATTGCGGGCGCGGCGCTGCTGCTGCTCTCCTCGGAGGCGGACCCCAACGCGAGGCTGATCCATATCCTCTGCGCAATTGCCGCCCTGTCCGGGCTGGCCTTCCCGCTGGTGCTGGGGCAGGCCAACTATGACAGCTTCGGCCACCAGAGCCTTGTGCGCCTCGGCGCGACGCTGCCGGTGGCGCTCTTTGCGTTCTGGCTGGTGCTGAGCTATGTGGAGAATTCCCTCAACAGCGTGCCCTGGTCCTTCGCGGTGGAGATGCTCGCCATCATCTGTGCCATGATGGGTTTCTTCCGCGCCAGCGGCTACGCTTACCATGTGCCCGACGGCTACAAGGCGCTGTTCAGCACGATGCTTGGCGCGGCGGCCTGCATCATGGCCCTGGCGGATACGCGCTACATGGGCATGCAGCTCATTCTCATCGCCGCGGCGGGTATGCTGCTGCTGTATGTATGGATCTTCGTGCGCAATCTTGAGAAGCTGAAAGAGAAGAAGATCGACGGCCCCGAAGTCGACGAGGGCGGATTTGAAAAGGTAAACTGAAAATTCGTCCTGTCAGTCTGAGAAACATAGTGACGAAGGATCTTTCCCGGAAAGATACAGGGAAGGGTCCTTTGCCGCGTTCTGGACGGCAAACTGTTTTTGAAAGGAGACAATATGGACGACGAGGCGCTGGTTCAAAGCTGCATACCGCTTTTGGTCGACTGGTGCCGGGCCGTACGCCGCCCGCTGCCTTGGCGGCTCGAGCCCACGCCCTACCATGTGTGGGTGTCGGAGATCATGCTGCAGCAGACGCGCATTGAGGCCGTGATCCCGTATTACGCCCGCTTTCTGGGCGCGCTGCCCGATATCGAGGCATTGGCGGCTGTTGATGAGGACGCTTTATTAAAACTCTGGGAGGGCCTCGGCTACTACAGCCGGGCGCGGAATCTGCAAAAAGCGGCGCGCATCGTCATGGCGGACTGCGGCGGAGAGCTGCCGCGGGAGGCCGCCGCGCTCAGAAAGCTGCCCGGGATCGGGGACTACACCGCCGGGGCAATCTCCTCCATCGCCTACGGGGAGCCGGAGCCCGCGGTGGACGGAAACGTCCTGCGGGTGATGACACGCCTGCTCGCGCACGCCGCCGACGTGATGCTGCCCAGAACCCGCGCCGACATGGCCGCCCTGCTTCGTGCGCACTATCCGCGCGGGGAGGCGGCTGGCCTGCTGACCGAAGGGATCATGGAACTCGGTGAGACCGTATGTCTGCCGAACGCCGCGCCGAAGTGCGAGCGCTGCCCGCTGAACACGCTGTGCCGCGCCTGCCTCAGAAAGGAGACGGAGCGTTACCCGGTGCGAAGCCCCAAGAAGGAACGCCGCATGGAGGAGCGGACGGTCCTGCTGCTGCGCTGCGGAGATCGTTATGCCGTACGCAAGCGCGAAGGCAAGGGACTGCTCGCGGGACTGTGGGAGTTTCCAAGCGCCCCCTGCACACTTGACGAGACCGGGGCGCGTGAGGCCGTGCGCGCGCTTGGCGGTGAGGCGCTGTCCGTCGAGCCCTGCGGGGAAGCCAGGCACGTCTTCACGCATGTTGAGTGGCACATGCGGGGCTGGCGCGTTGAACTGAAAACAGTGCTTCAGGGCTTTCTCTGGAAGACCCCGGAGGAAATCAGAGCCGACTGTCCTATTCCCACCGCGCTGAGGTATTATCAGAAAAAGCTGTAATTGTGGTTATACCATGCGCCAAATACGCGCCCCTCACGGCAGAAAACCGAACTATCGGCAACAAATATGCGGCGATTTCGTACCGGGTGACGAAATCGCCGCATGTTTTCATGCCGGGAATACTATTAGGTGACAATATTGTGTCCCACGCGGGAGGCGCATACCCGCCCATGCAGAACGGAGGATCACATCAGAAGGCTCGCCGCGCTGAGGGCGACGCCGTTGTTGAGCATATGGAAAAAGATGCTGCACCATATGCAGCTTGAGCGTTCGTAGCATCGTGCCAGCAGAAGGGCGGCGGGAATGTACTGAATGAGATACAGCCAGAAGACCGGCGACAGCGCCGCGTATGGCGCGACATGGGCAATCGCAAAACACAGGGCACTCACAATGTAAGACGCACGGCGGTTTCGCTGCCGCAGCACACCGAAAATTCCCGCGCGAAACAGCATCTCCTCTACCACGGGACCAAAGAAGATGACGACTGCCTTGATCGCGCTGCCGCCCGTCATACTCACGGCCGTACCCGCGGCGGTTCCGGCACCTTCCGCAACTCCGGCAGCCTCTGCGACGACCTGGTTGTTGGGGTTGCCGCCGAGCATCGGGAGCAGGTACAAAAACACCAGTCCCACCGCCAGATTGCAGCAGAGCAGCAGACCGTAAGCGCGCAGCACCTCCAGCACGCAGCGCAGCGGCGCGTCGATCAGCGCGTCGAAGTCGCGGCGCAGAAAGCCGAAGGCGGTGAAAAGCATCCAGACAAAGCCCAGGCTGTAGTAGATCACGTTTGCCCCGGCGTGGTCGATCACGCCGCTTTCAAACAGGCGGTTGAAAATGTAGGGCAGGAGAAAGAGGTGTACCGGCAGATAGGCCAGCACCAGGATGGTCTCGCGCCCTGCAAGCCGGCTGGTGAAGGGTCGGGGCCAGGGGAGTCGTTTTTCTTCCATCAGGCCCTCGCCTTCTTTTGCAGATCGTAGAGCAGGTTCAGCGCCTCGATGGGGGTCAGCGTGTTGAGGTCGGTGTTCTGCAATATCCGCCTCACCTCGTCGCTGCCCACGTCGGCAAAACTGATTTGCCCGGCGTCCGCAGGCCCGGCGGTCGGCGCCATGGCGGTCACGCCCTCGGTCTCAAGCTCCTTGAGATAGTTCTTGGCCTTGCCGATCAGCGCGTCCGGCAGGCCCGCGAGCTTGGCGACCTCAATGCCGTAGCTGTCATCCGCAGCACCGCGCACGATCTTGCGCAGAAAAACCAGTTCCCCGCCCTGCTTTTTGGCGGTGATGTTGTAGTTGCGCACGCCCGCAAGCTCCCCCTCGAGGGCGGAGAGCTCGTGGTAGTGCGTGGCGAACATGGTCTTCGCGCCGAGCTTTCTTTTGTCGGCGCAGAATTCGAGCACCGCGCGCGCGATCGCCATGCCGTCGAAGGTGGAGGTGCCGCGCCCGATCTCGTCGAGGATCAGCAGGGACTGGGCGGTGGCGTGCTTCAGGATGCTGGCTGTCTCGCTCATCTCCACCATGAAGGTGGACTGGCCGGAGGCGAGGTCGTCGGAGGCGCCGATGCGCGTGAACACCCGGTCGACGATGCCGATGGTGGCCTCCTTCGCGGGGACGAAGGAGCCCATCTGGGCCATGAGCACAATCAGCGCGGTCTGGCGCATGTAGGTGGATTTGCCCGCCATGTTCGGCCCGGTCACGATGGCGACGCGATCGTCCCTGTCGTCGAGGAAGGTGTCGTTTGGGACGAAGAGCACGTTTTTCATGGCCTGCTCCACCACCGGATGGCGGCCCTGCACGATGCGGAGCGTGCGGGAGGCGTCGATCTCGGGGCAGGTGTAAGAGTTGCGCACGGCGACCTCAGCCAGAGAGCAGAGCACATCGAGCCTTGCCACCGCATCGGCGGAGCGCTGGACGCGGTCGACCTTGGCGGCCACGCTGTCGCGCACCTCGCAGAAGTAGCGGTATTCCAGCTCATTGATTCTGTCACGGGCGGTGAGCAGATCGTTTTCCAGGGCCTTGAGCTCCTGGGTAAAGTAGCGCTCGTTCGAGACGAGAGTCTGCTTGCGGATGTAGTCCTCGGGTACGTTTTCAAGTCCTGCGGACTTGGGCACGTCGATGTAATAGCCGAAGACTTTGTTGTAGCCGACCTTCAGCTTTTTGATGCCGGTGCGCTCCCGCTCGCGGGCCTCAAGCTCCTGCACCATCCGGGCTCCGTTGTCACGCACGCTGCGGAGACGGTCCACCTCCTCGGAGTAGCCGGGGCGGAGGATACCGCCCTCGCGCACAGAGAAGGGGGGATCGTCGCAGATGGCGCGGTCGATTTCATAGTGGATATCCCCGAGCTCGTCCATCGCGGCGATATCCTTGAGCTCCAGGCACTGGGCGCTTTGCAGCAGCTCCTTGAGCCTCGGCAGGGCGGCGGCGCAGCTGCAGAGCGCGCGCAGATCGCGGCCTCCGGCGGTGCCGTAGACCGCCTTGCCAACGAGACGCTGCATGTCGCCCACGCAGCGCAGAGTCTCCATGAGCTCCGCGCGGCGCACATTGTCGGAGACGAGCTCCGAGACCGCGTTGAGGCGGCGGCGGATCGCGACGGCGGACAGGAGGGGCCGCTCCACCCAGGCGCGCAGGAGTCTGCCGCCCATCGGGGTCTTCGTGCGGTCGAGCACCCACAGCAGCGACCCGCGCTTTTCCCCGCTGCGGAGGGACTCGGTCAGCTCAAGGTTGCGGCGCGTCACATAGTCGAGCTCCATGAAGCGCCCGCCGAAGAACACGTCAAGGCGGCGGATGTGGCCAAGGTCAAATTTCTGCGTGCTTCGCAGATAGTCGAGCAGAGCCCCCGCCGCGCAGACCGCGCCGGGCTGATCGCCGATGCCGGCCTCGTCGATGTCCTTGAAGCCGAACTGCTCGCATGTAAGCGCCGCGGCTGGCATGTATTCAAAGCTGTCGCCGCCCTCCTCGGGCATGGCGGCGAGCTTTTTGGTCACAAAGTCATAGATCTCCGCCCGCTCCCTTGCGCCGGGAGAGAGCAAAACTTCACGGGGAGAGAAGCGGCCCAGCTCGTTGATGAGGTGGGAGAGCGCGTCGTTTTCAAAGGCGGCGCAGCAGAACTCGCCGGTGGAGACGTCGCAGAAGGCGGCACCCCCCTCGCGCCCCGCGAGATAAATCGCGGCGATATAATTGGAGCGCCCCTCCTCAAGCATGGAGCTCTCGGTTACGGTGCCGGGGGTGATGATGCGGATGACGTCGCGCTTGACGAGGCCCTTCGCCAGGGCCGGGTCCTCGGTTTGCTCGCAGATGGCGACCTTGTAGCCCTTGGCGATCAGGCGCGCGATGTAGGCCTCGGCGCTGTGGTAGGGCACGCCGCACATTGGGGTGCGCTCCTCCGGGTCCTCCACCGAGCGGTCCCGCGTGGTGAGGGTGAGGTCCAGCTCCTTCGAGGCCGTCTTCGCGTCCTCGTCGAACATCTCATAAAAATCCCCGAGGCGGAAGAAGAGCAGGCAGTCCGAGTACTGCGCCTTGATCTCCTGATATTGCCGCTTCATGGGGGTCAATTCGGCCATGGTGGTTTCCTCTTTCCATTGGATTTTATCTGTAGGGGCGACCCTTGCGGTCGCCCGTGTCGGTATATCCGGCTGGTGTCTGACGGGCGACCACAAGGGTCGCCCCTACACAGGTTCCCCATACAGCGCCCAGGTGTTGCTGCTTACAATCTTCACATTGATGAACTGCCCGATGAGCGCGGGGTCACCCTGCAAGTGCACGAGGCGGCCGCCGTTGGTGCGGCTGGAGAGGTTGTAGGGCTCCTTCCCCGTCTCGCCGTCCACCAGGACGCGGAGGGTTTTGCCCTCATATTCCTTATGCTTTTCGCCGGAGATACGGTTGGCAAGCTCGGTGAGCTGATCGAAATGCACCTGTTTCTGCTCTCTGGTGTAGGGGTCGGGCATGGAGGCCGCCGGGGTGCCGACACGTTTGGAGTAGATAAAGGTGAACATCGCATCGAAGCGCACCTCTTCGCAGAGGCTCAGGGTGTCGGCAAAGTCCTCCTCCGACTCGTCGGGAAAGCCCACGATGATGTCGGTGGTGATGACAAGGTCGGGCATGAGGCTTCGCGCGAAAGCAATCTCTTCGAGGTATCTGGCCCGGTCATAGTGGCGGTTCATGCGCTTTAAGACCCGGTCGCTCCCGGACTGGACGGGGAGGTGGATATGGTGGGCGCACTTTTCGCACGCGGCCATTGTACGGAATAGCTTTTCGGTGGCGTCCTTTGGGTGACTGGTCATGAAGCGGATCAGAAAGTCGCCGGGGATGTCGTTGATCATGCGCAGAAGGTCGGCAAAATCCACGCCGCAGTCGAGATCCTTGCCGTAGGAGTTGACGTTCTGGCCGAGCAGGGTGATGTCCTTGTACCCTTCCGCGACAAGCTGCCGCGCCTCGGCGACCACATCCTCGGGCCGCCTCGAGCGCTCACGCCCGCGGACGTAGGGGACGATGCAGTAGGTGCAGAAGTTGTTGCAGCCGTACATGATGGAGAGCCACGCCTTGACCTTGCCGTCTCTTCTGAGCGGGATGCCCTCGGCTACGGCCTCCTCCTTCGCAGTGGCGAAGACGCGCCTGTGCTTTTCCATGACCTGCAGCAGAAGCTCCGGGAAACGCCAGAGCTCGTGCGGGCCGAAGACCAGATCCACCACGGGGTAGGACATTTTGATTTTCTCGGCCATGTGGGCCTGCTGGACCATGCAGCCGCAGACTGCGATGATCTGGCCGGGCCGCGCCTTCTTGGCGTGGTTGAGCGCGCCGACGTTGCCGAGCACGCGCATCTCGGCGTGTTCGCGCACGGCGCAGGTGTTGACCACGATCACGTCCGCCTGAAACTCGTCCTGGGTAAAGCCGTAGCCCATTTCGGCGAGGTAGCCGCGGATTTTTTCGCTGTCGGCCTCGTTCTGTTGGCAGCCGTAGGTGTCCACCATGGCAAGCGGCCTTGCGCCGTCGGCGGTCACGCGCTCAAAAATGTTTGCACAGATCGCCCGTTGGGCCTCGATTTTCTCTATATCAATGACTTTTCTCTCAATCGGCATGGGTAAAACTCCTCTATTTTCCATAACTCAGTCTTTATATTTTAACATAAAGGCTATGGAAGTTTCAACTCAAAGAATGTATAATAGAAAAACAAAAAAGACGCCTCCCCTGAAAGGGGAGGTACCTCGGTGCGCACACCGGGGCGGAGGGAGTCTGTGCGAGGACGGACGACTCCCTCAGTCACGGCGCTTCCGTGAGCCGCGCCGCGACAGCTCCCTCAGAGAGGGAGCCTATAAGGAAGTGTATTTGAAATGTCCGAAATCAACATTCTCTCTCCGCATGTGGCGGATATGATCGCCGCGGGCGAGGTTGTGGAGCGGCCTGCCTCCGTCATCAAGGAGCTGATGGAAAATTCCTTCGATGCCGGCGCGCACGCCGTGACCGTGGAGCTCCGTGACGGCGGGGCCACCTATATCCGCGTAGCCGACGACGGCAAGGGCATGGCCCCCGAGGACGCAGGCGTCGCCTTTCTGCGCCATGCGACAAGCAAGCTCCATGACGAGAGCGGGCTTGAGGCCATCGGAACGATGGGCTTTCGGGGCGAGGCGCTGGCAGCCATCTCTGCCGTGAGCGAGGTGGAGCTCACCACCCGCCGCCGGGGCGACGAGAGCGGCACACACATGACGCTCTCTGCCGGGGACATCCAGGACATGCGCGAGACCGGCTGCCCCGAGGGGACCGTGATGCAGGTGCGTTCGATTTTCTTCAACACCCCGGCGCGGCTCAAGTTTCTGAAATCCGACCGGGCCGAGGCCTCCGCCTGCGTGCAGGCCGCGCTGCGCTGCGCTTTGGGCAGGCCCGAGGTCTCCGTCCGCCTCATCCGCGACGGGAAGGAGGAATTCTTCTCTCCCGGCGACGGCAAAGTCGAGTCCTGCGTCTACGCCCTTTTAGGCCGCGACACGGCGAAGGATCTGCTGCCCTGTGCCCTCTCCGACGGGGACATGTCCGTCTCGGGCTTTGTGTCCTCCCCCTCGGCGGGACGCGGCAACCGCGCCATGCAGTTTTTCTACTGCAACGGGCGCTTCATCCGCTCGGCCCTTTTGCAGTCGGCGGTGGAGCAGGCGTATAAAAACACCCTGCTCAGCGGGCGCTA
>CADAAM010000062.1 GCA_902785905.1 Oscillospiraceae bacterium
GAAGACGACTTCAACCTTGTCGCCGAACTTGGCGAGGTCGTTGGAGCAGATCTCCTGGCCCTTGGCCTGGGCCCAGTTGCCGATCTGGTCGTCGAGCTCCTCGACTTCGATACCGGCGTCCTTGAGAGCCTTGACGGAGAACTCGGTGCGGTACTGAGCGTCGATGTTCTCGGGATCGCCCTCGATCATGATGTAGCTGACCTTGCCGTCGCCGTTGATATCGCCGTGGTTGGCAAGCTCGGCAATGATCTCGCCCTGGTAGGTGCCGGACTGACGGGCGTCAGCGCCGACATAGCAGACCTTGGCATTGTTGAGGATGCCCTCGTAGGACTCGTCGCCCTTGTCGCCGAGGGGCTCACGGTTGATGAGGATGCAGGGGATGCCGGCGGCCACGATCTTTTCGATGGCGGCGTCAGCGGAGGAGGTCTGGACGAGGTTCAGGATGATGGCGTCCATACCCTGGGTGATGAAGTTGTCGATCTGGTTGTTCTGCTCGGCCATGTCGTTCTTGCCGTCGACGATGGTCACGTCATACTTGACGTCGTCGGTCTCCAGGGACTTGAAGTAATCCTGGAGCTCGTTGCGGTAGAGAGTCATGAAGTTGTCGTCGAACTGATAGATGGCGACGCCAACCTTGTAGGTCTTGGCCTCGGGGGCAGCCTCTGCGGGAGCGGGCTCGGCAGCCGGCGCGGGAGTCGCGGCGGCGGGGGCAGCGCTCTGACCACAGGCGGCCAGACCGAGAATCATGACCAGCGCGAGGAGAAGTGCTAACGTCTTTTTCATTTGGTATTCCTCTTTCCGATCAAAAAATTGAAGCTTCTCAGACTTCTGTAGACAATTTTACTAATGCCGTGCTGTACTGTCAAGTGAATTTTATAGGCATTTTGAATGCTTCGTGCATTATGCCGGTTTTACAGGGCAGGAATTGTACAAAACGCCAAAGTAAAGAAGGGAGTTTTATAAAGGCGCTTTACGGAGCTGTGGTTTCATTTAAAAATAGAATAAAAGTACCCGCGCAGAACGATCGGCCTTCCGCACGAGTACTTTTATATAACTATAAGATTAACTATAAGATCAGATGCTTACTTCGCAGCCTTGGCCATCTCGCACAGGGCGGTGAAGGCGGCGGCGTCGTGAATCGCCATCTCGGAGAGCATCTTGCGGTTCATGTCGACACCGGCGAGCTTAAGACCGTGCATGAAGGTGGAATAGTTCATGCCGTTCATTTTGCAGCCGGCGGAGATACGGGTGATCCAGAGCTGACGGAAGTCTCTCTTCTTCTGCTTGCGGCCGACGTAAGCGTAACGGCCGGACTTCATCAGCTGCTCGTTGGCCATCTTATAGTGACGGGACTTGTTGCCCCAGTAACCCTTTGCAAGACCGAGGACCTTGCTTCTGTGCTTGCGGGTCATCATTGCGCCTTTGACTCTTGCCATTTCAATATCCTCCTATATAGCGTGGACCCTTATTTATAAGGGATCATTTTCTTGATCGTCGCCTCGTTGGTGACGTCGGCGTAAGCGGCGTCGCGCAGACGGCGGCAGCGCTTGGTGCTCTTCTTGGTGAGGATATGGCTCTTGAAAGCGTGTGCGCGCTTGACCTTACCGGACTTGGTGAGATTGAATCTCTTCTTGGCGCCGCTGTGGGTCTTCAGTTTGGGCATGGTAATTTCTCCTTCCGTAACTTCAATACAGGGAATACTCCCGCTGTATACATATTAAGCTTCGCCTTCGGGCACTTCAACGGGCGCCTTGGGCTGCTTGGGCTTTGCCGGCTTCTTGGCCGGGGCCTGGGGCTTGGGGGAGAGGAACATGGACATGTTGCGGCCCTCCAG
This sequence comes from Oscillospiraceae bacterium, assembly GCA_902785905.1. GTDB lineage: Bacteria > Bacillota > Clostridia > Oscillospirales > Oscillospiraceae > Limivicinus. The sequence continues at coordinate 1,835 of CADAAM010000062.1, forward strand.
CTTCGGGGCCTTATCCATGTTGGCGATCTCCGCGCACTGGGCGGCGAAGTCCTTGAGCAGATCGGCGCCGATCTCGGTATGCGCCATCTCTCTGCCGCGGAAACGCACGCTGACCTTGACGCGGTCCCCATCGCTCAGAAACTTCTGGGCGTTTTTCAGCTTGGTGTTGAAGTCGTTCGTGTCGATACCGGGAGACATACGGATCTCCTTGATCTCGATCACGCGCTGATTCTTCTTGGCTTCCTTCTCCTTCTTGGCCTGCTCGAAGCGGTACTTGCCGTAGTCCATGATCTTGCAGACGGGGGGATTGGAGCCCGGAGCGATCTTGACGAGATCAAGCTCACGCTCGGCGGCGATGTCCATGGCCTGCGCGGCGGACATGATGCCAAGCTGTTCGCCCTGATCGCCGATCAGGCGCACTTCCTTGTCAAGGATCTCTTCGTTGATTTGATGAGCAGCGTTTGCGATTGTGAACACCTCCGGAAAATGAAAAGCTCGGATGCACGGCATCCGAGCGTAAAAACACAGTCTCGCCCCAATGAGGCGGTGCTTTTATTGACCGCGGCCGGCACATTCGCCGCCGGGTGAGGTAAGGGGATGCCGTACCTTCTTTGTTTTAGCTCTGATAATATAACAGCATCCCCAGACAATGTCAAGAGAAATATTTAATATTTTTCGTCCGGCGCGCCGTCGAGCTTCTCCTGCTCCATGGCGAGCTTGACGATGCGGCTGGTGCCGAGACGGTCCGCGCCGAGAGCGATGAAGTCCTCCGCGTCCTGGAGACTGGAGATGCCGCCCGCTGCTTTGACCTTGAGGCAGGCGGGAGAGTGCGCGCGCATGAGGGCCACATCCTCGCGGGTCGCGCCGCCCTTGGAGAAACCGGTGGAGGTCTTGATATAGTCCGCACCGCAGTCCGCGACGGTCTTGCAGAGGTGGATCTTCTCCTCCTCGGTCAGCAGGCAGCACTCGATGATGACCTTGAGGATCTTGCCGCGGGTGGCCTCGCGCACGGCGCGGATATCGGCGGCAACATCGGCCCAGCAGCCGTCCTTGACCATGGAGACGTTGATGACCATGTCGATCTCGTCGGCCCCGTTCTTCACGGCGTCGGCGGCCTCAAAGGCCTTGGCGGCGCTGGTCATGTAGCCGTTGGGAAAGCCGATGACCGTACAGATTTTCAGCCTGTCGCCGACGTAGCGCCTGGCCCCGGCCACATGGCAGGGCGGGATGCAGACGCTGGCGCAGTTATATTTGATGCCCTGGTCGCACAGGGCGCGTATCTCCTCACTCGTGCAGTCGACGCGCAGGAGGGTGTGGTCGCATTTCTTGAGTATATCCTTGATATCCATAAAAAACGGCTCCTTTTAAAATAAATTTGTAGACTTATTATACAGTGTGGTACGGTCATATTCAAGTGCCGGGACAGAATAAGATGAACCATCTCAAAAGTCAATTGTGAGAATCAGGGACAGGCGGGCGAGAGGGGTATTGCATATTTCAAATCGGTTTTTGGGGCAGCTTTGCCGCCTCAAAAACACCTTAAGCCGAGCCAAGCGAGGCCTCGCGCCGACCAAACGCGGCGTATCACGCATCGCCGCGTGCGATGAGCGCGAGTCCTCAATTGCGAATATCATTCGCAATTGATTAAACGAAAAGGACGGCATGTGCTATGGATATGGGTCAGGAAAACAACCGGGTGCGGCTGTGCGGGACGATGGCGGATGCGCCGCGTTATTCCCACAGCGCGCGGGGACAGGCGTTCTATTCTTTTCCGCTGGAGGTTAAACGGCTCTCGGGCAGCAGCGACGTGCTCAATGTCATCCTGCGGCGCGAGCAGCTCGAGACGGTCGGCGCGGAGGAGCGGGAGCGCCTGCTTGTCAGCGGGGAAGTGCGCAGCTTCAACAACCGGCACGGCGAGGGCGCGCGCCTCGTCCTCACGGTGCTGGCGCGCTCTCTTGAGCTGACGGACGAGCCGGACGACAACCGCGTCAGCCTCTTCGGCACGCTCTGCAAGGCGCCGAATCCGCGCGTGACGCCGCTGGGCCGCGACGTCTGCGACCTGCTGCTGGCGGTCAACCGGCGCACGGGCCGCTCGGACTACCTGCCCTGTATCTGCTGGGGCAGCCGCGCCCGCGAGGCGTCCCGCTGGACCGTGGGCACGGTGCTGCGCCTCGAGGGGCGCTTTCAGAGCCGGAGCTATCTCAAGCTGCGCGAGGACGGCCTTGAGCGCCGCGTCGCCTTTGAGGTCTCGGCCTCCGAGATCGAGCGGCTGTCTTGAACGCGAAACAGGGACACTGCCGCCGTTCCCGCCGACACGGCGTCGACGGCGCAGGAGACCAGATCGAGGATGAAGAAATCGTAGACCGCCCAGAGCAGGAGGTTCACGATGAGGTTGAGCTTGATGTCGCGTGTCCTTCTCGCGTAGAGACAGACCACGGTGTAGAGGGCGGTGGTGACGATGGGGATCAGCCCGACCGCGCCCCGGTTGTTCGCAAAGAGGCCGAGCGCCGCCACCGCCGTGACGAAGAACCAACAGCGTCTCGGCGTAAAGCGGTCACAGGCCAGCAGCAGATTGCGTGCCGTACACAGGGCAAAGGTGGTCACGCCGCTGACGGAGCCGAACAGAATATTGGCAAAAGCCAGCAGCAGGCACTGTCCCGCCTGATAGAGATAGATGCGCCGCCTGTCGCGGCTCCACGCGCTCGCGATTGTGAAGCAGGCGGCGGCAAAGGAGACAATGTTGCCGAACAGCAGGAGGCGCTGCTCACCCGTGAGCGCTTGAAGCGCCGTCATATCTCATACGCCGTGCTGTCGGGCACGGCGCCCTCTCTCGTGTGCAGCAGCAGCACGTCGCCCGTCTTCAGCCGGGTGGAGCCCTTGGGGACGATCAGGCTGCCGCCGCGCCGGATCAGCACGATCAGCGTCTGGCGCGAGATATCCAGATCGCGGATAAGCTGCCCGTTCCAGGGGCTTTTGTCCAACAGTTCCAGCTCACGCAGAACGACGGGGTCACTGTTCGCGGGCGGCTCCGCGCAGAGGATCAGCAGATCGCCCGCCTCCAGCCGCAGCGCGCCGTCGGGGATGAGCACGTCATGCCCGCGGTGGACAGCGGCCAGAATCATATCACTCGGGAGGGCGAGCGCTTCCACGCTTTTGCCGACCCACTCGTCGTCACCCGCCAGGCGGAACTTGACAAAACGCAGCTCGCGCTCTCTCGCCATGGTGGCGTCGGACTGGGCGCGGGCGTACTGCTCCACAAAGCCGGCGCTGATAATGCCGGTGGGGATGGCCACCATGCCCACGCCGAGAAAGGTGATGAGCGTACCGAGCGCCCGGCCCAGCGGCGTGATGGGGTAGATGTCTCCGTAGCCCACGGTCAGCAGGGTGGACACGGACCACCAGATGCCGGAAAAGGCGTTTTTGAAGACCTCCGGCTGGGCCTCATGCTCCACGCTGTACATGCACAGACTCGAGCCCAGCATCAGCACAAGGATGATGAACACGGAGGACATGAGCTGCTGCCGCTTGCCGCTGAGCACTTCCGCAATGGCGTTGAGGGAGTCGTAGTAGGCGGTGATGCGGAAGAGACGGAAGATGCGCACCACGCGGAACATCCGGAAGGCGACCGCGCCCGCCGGGAAGAAAAAGGGCAGATAGTGCGGCAGAAAGCTCAGCAGATCGATGACGCCGGTGAAGGAGAAGACATACACGCAGACCGAGCGCAGCTCCGATGAACGGGGATAGAGGCACTTTGCCGACAGCAGGCGCAGGACATAGTCCAGCGCAAAGAAGGCCACCGTGACCGATTCCAGCCGATCCAGCAGGGGACCGCAGCGGCTCTCAACGCTGTCGAAGGTGCTCAGCACCGAGACGATCAGATTCACTGCGATAAAGGCCGTGATGGTGAAATCATAGGCGCGGCTCGGCACATCCTCGGTCGATCCGATATCCACCACATGGGCAATGCGCCTGCGCCAATCGCCCGGCTGTTTCTTTTCCGCTCTCATTCCGCCCGTCCTTTCCGTTGCCCCGCCGCCTCTCCCGAGGTGGAGAGCTTCCTGTATCTCCTGCATCACCTTATCATTCCGGGCGCGCCGCGTCAAGAGCGGCTTTTCGACACGATGCGGCGAATGATTGCAGTAAATCCCCATGCGCCTCGCGGCGCACCACGACGCATGAAAGCCTCATGCGCATGGGGATTTTTTCGCATGCCATTCGGTTGCCCCTCCAGGGTCGAGAATGGCGCGTTTGAATCAAATTTTTACTATGGAAGCGCCAGCTTTCATAGTAAAAATACAGGATTTTGCGGTTTGCCGAATCGTTTCCACCATATTTTCCATTGACTTTACTTGACAAGAGCGCGCGCGTGTGATTAAATATTATTAAATAATGAACCGATTTATTCTCACCTTCAAAGGGGGATATTCTCATGAACACTGTCAAGAAAGCGCATCGCGCGATGCCGAAGCTGATCGCGCTGGTTCTGGTTCTTGTGCTTGCCTTTGGGACACTTGCGCCTGCGGCATATGCCATCATGCCCACCCGCGGCGATCTGATCCACTACATCCCGGTGGCGATCACTGTCGACACCGACAGTGTGATGGTCTACGGCTTCTTCACGAACCTGAACCCGGACTGCTCGGTTTCCAACTTCCGCGATTTCGGCCTGGCGGTCGTCATGGACGGCAATCTTGTCGCCAGCGGTGTTTTCGGCACACTCAACAGCTTCACGATCGGGCCGGAAGAGTGCATCTACTACACCTTCGTCTTCCCCGGCAGAAGCGGTCTGTACCCCGGGGCCTATATCTGCGATGACGACGACTACGGAATCGTCTCCTGCACCTTCGATTACAGCGAACTGGTATACAAATCCAGCGGCGTCAAGTAAGGGAATCATCCCTTGCGGCTGACCGGCATCATAAGGCATAACGGCTCCCCGGGTGTGTGACGCCCAGGGGGCCGTTGCCTTATGGCAACACCGCACAATCCGTCTTCGGCATCTTTCGGAAAAATTGCGCTCTGATTTTGTCACTTTTTCTTGAAATACACAAAGTATTCCTGCGAAAAAACTGCCTTCATCAGAACTCAATTCGTCTCGAAATCTGCTCTTGCCGAATTATGCGGTGCTGCCTTACTCTTCATTTGACGGAAAGGAAGAGACTCCATGGTTAAACAGAAGAGGGACAGGCTTTTCCTCACATTCATGATCTGCCTGTGCGCCGCTTTGGTGACGGCCTGCGTCGTCCTGGGCGTCATGACCGCGAAGGAGACTCCAAAGCCTGAAGTGACGCCGGAACCCGCACTGAGCCCGATCGTGGCTCCGACGCCGGAACCGACAGCGGAGCCGACACCTGAACCTACCCCGGAACCCACGCCCGAACCGACACCGGAACCGACCCCGACGCCGATCCCCTATACTCCTCCCTTTGAGCTCACGGCGGCGCAGAATGTCAACCCCCATGTCATCGCCTGGATGGAGATCCCCGGGACCGAGATCCGCTATCCGATCCTCCAGCATCCCACAGAGGACAACCACTATCTGGACATCACAATCGAGGGCGGGTACGGGTACCCCGGCTCAATCTACACCAACAGCATGGAGGGTCGAAACTTCGACACCTTCAACACGGTGATTTACGGCCACAACATGGGCAACGGAACCTACTTCGGCAGCCTGAAAAACTATCACGAGCGGAGCTTCCTGGATACGCACCGGGAGATCGACATCTACACGCCGACAGCCAAATTCGTCTACGACATTTTCGCGGTCGTGGTCTATGATGACCGTTATATCACGGATTGCTATGACGACAGCAAGCCGGGCGACCGCGCCGCCTTCCTGCGCTCGCTGACGGAGATGGGCGCAACCATACTGGACGACGTAACGGTCGGCCCAGACGGGCATATTATCACGCTCTCCACCTGCGTGGCCGATATGCCGCTCAACCGCCTGCTGATTGTCGCCGCCCGCCGTGAGGCGGAGCCCGCCGCGGCGCGCTCCCTGTCAACCTGAACAAGATCAAAGTAAAAAGTGCGCCCGGAAAAAGCAAAGAGAGCTCCCGCGTTTTCACTCAGGGCGGCAGACTGACAGAATACGGCGAAACTGAACAAAGCAGACCGCTGAAATTTTTTAGAAATTTTTTGTAACCCTATCGCAATTTTCAAAAGACTGTGTTATACTGCTTCCATAGGAAAATATCCCGCCGCAAGGCGGGTCACTCACGGAGATTGGAGGAGCCATGAACACAGTATTCGAAAACCGAGCGCTGCGGATCGCGTTGTCCGTCCTCTTTGCACTCATTGTCTGCCTGAGCCCGCTGACGGCCCTGTCCGCCCGCGCCGACTATCAGCCCCCGGTGGAGCTGGTCGAGCTGTGGAAGCAGAATAACCATGTGATCGGCGCGCTGGCGGTTCCCGGCGCCGGGATCAACTACCCCGTTTTGCAGCACCCGACGGTGGACGATTATTACCTCAACGTCTGCTTCGACGGGACGGAGGGTTATCCCGGCTCGATCTACACCAACATGGTCGAGGGGCAGAGCTTCAGCACCTGGAACACCGTGATCTACGGCCACAACATGAAGGACGGCAGCTACTTCGGCGCTCTGAGGAATTTCCTGGACCAGGATTTCCTGGCCGCTCACCGGGAGGTCGACATCTTCGCTGTGGATGCGAAGCATGTCTATGATATCTTCGCCGTTGTGGTTTACAACGACAAGCGCATCACGGACTATTTCCCGGACGGCAGCTATGCCGACCGCCAGGCTTTTCTGGACTCCCTGCGGGACGACGGGCAGGAGGGGTCGATCTATCTCAACGACGTGGACGTCAGCACCGAGCGGCGTATCGTCACTCTCTCCACCTGCATGACCGATATGCCGTCCAACCGTCTTCTGGTCGTCGCGGCAGAGCGCTGGTAAATAATGATAAAAAGATTGCGGATCGCCTGCAGGCGGTCCGCAAATCTTATTTCAGTTTAAAGAGTGATGCTGAATTTCGCGTTGTTGGCCCACTGGCCGTCCATGTAGAAGTCGAAGTACAGGGGCTCGGGCAGTTCACCCTCGGTGCAGTATTCACCGAAGCCGTTCTCCTCGCCGAACCAGCGGTAGCCGACCTGGTAGCGAACACGATACGTCCCGGCCGGCAGATGGGTCTCTCCGCGCTCTCCCTGGCGGATATAGAAGGTGACATAGTTGGAGGCGAGCTCCGGCTGCGTCTCCGCCTCGGCGTTTGTGACAGTTACAAGGGCCGGACCGTTGAAGGCGTATACCTCCAGCACGCCGCCGCCCTGAACAGTGAAGCCGCGTTCAAGCTCCGTGCCGG
>CADAAM010000063.1 GCA_902785905.1 Oscillospiraceae bacterium
TTTTCATAGCGCCATAAGGCGCGTAGAGGTTCTTGTATGAGACGTGTTTTCAGCGTTTCACGCTGAAAACGCCGCAGGAACTGCGGCTTTTTTGATTAATGAATTTAATCAAAAAATAGTATTAAAGCCGTTTTGTAGCGCCAAAGGCGCGTCGGAGACCTATGAGACGTGTTTTGTGCCAGAGGGCACAAAACTGGCAGCGCGCTTCGCGCGATGCCTTTTCGTTAAAACGAGCCGTTTTAACGAAAAACAGTATCAAAAGAAACACTCGCACAGGCCGGATACTACAATATCCTTGACCGGTACGAGTCTCTGCACTTATGCGATTGAACCGCCGTGTACCGAACGGTATGCACGGGGGCGTGAGAGGTCGGAGCTTATTCAGCCCCTCAAGCCGTCGACAAAGTGTCGACAGCTTGAGAGACAAAAATGGGAACTTCCGAAAAAAGTTCCCATTTTTGCATGGGTTGTACGTGAAGGGGGATTCCCCGTCCCCCTTCACAGATCCCCCTTACAAGACCGACTCGGTTTGCAAGGGTTTGTCTGCAGTCTGCGGGGCTTATTCAGCCCCTCCTACTCGATTTGCTGAACTTTTCGGTTGCTTTATAGAATCGGATGTGCAGCCCCTCATCATCGCGGATACCTTCACCAATGAAAGAACTGCCATGAAGGATGGGCGCCAATGCCTTGGAGTCCGTGATAAATGTCGGGACAGAATGCCATGGGCGAGGTCTTGCTCCATCGGTGAACCAGGCTTCATTCTGAATATAGATATGGCAGGGTGATCCTGTGTGATCCGTACCGGTCAGCATATAACGTGCAGACATGTGTCTGACATCGGCAGCATTTGTAATCTGCGTATCCACACCGCAAGGCTCGATGATTCCCTGAAACAGGGGACCGTTTGCTGTCCCTGAAAACGGGATCATACGGACAACGCCTGCTTCGCTTTCAAGCTCAACAATTCCTTCTGGATTTGTCTGAACAAGCAAATCCAAGATCATATTCTCTGACGCTGTAATCATATTGGTTTTGTCTCCCGTTATTGAGTGAACTAAATATGCACGCAAAACAGCCCTGCCTTAGAGATTATATCGCAGTATCTTTTGCCAATTCAAAATATTGCCTGCAGGTTACACGATAACGCGCCGTGGCCTCTTTTGCCTCCGAGTATTGTCTCATGAGCTCCACGGATGGATTATCTCTGCACAGCATTCCCAGAAGCCGCTCACGCTCAAGAGCCGAAAAGAGGATTGTCAGGTGCTTTTTCATGTCTCGTACCATTTTTTCACCTCTTCGCTTGATCCGGGACTTCACCTTAGCGCCCGTCAAGAATGGTGAAAGCTGCCTCCGCGTTTCAGAAAAGCTCCGGTGAAAATTTCCTTGTGATGTTCTTCGGCGTAGGTGCCGTCCTTCATCTGCTTCATTTCATCCTGCTCCATGGCGAGATTCTTTCTGACAGCGTCCAGAAGCTCCGCCGCGTCATCGCGTGGGATCACCACGAGGCCATCTGAATCACCCACCAGCAGATCGCCGGGCATGACCACTTGCCCGCCGCAGACGACAGGGACATTGATCTCGCCGGGGCCTTCCCGATAGGGGCCGAGAGGCGTGGCCGCCATGGCGAAAACAGGAAGCGGGCTGTTGCGAATGTCATCCAGATCACGGACAGCTCCGTTGACGACAAAACCGCCGAGCTTCCGTTCCTCCGCGTATGCCAGCATCATCCCGCCAACCAGAGCGCGGTCGGCATATCCCGCGCCGTCAATCACGATGATGTCACCCGGCTGTGCGTAGTCAAGCGCAACCTGCGCCATCAGGTTATCCCCGGCGGGAACCTTTACCGTAAAGGCAGGACCGATCAGATTGATCCGATTATAGGAGCGGATACCGCCGAACATACAGTTCATACGTTTGACGCAGTCGCCGATATTGCTGCTGGGAACCTCCCGGTAGGCGTCGATCAGCTCCGGGCTCGGTCTCTCAATGTCCAGGAATGCACGAAATCCTATTGGCATAAAGCTCTCCTCCTCAATGATGTCCTGCAACTTTATCTGCCACCAGCTTGCCGCAGTATTCCGCAGTGAAGGCCGCAAGATAAGAAATAACGAAGGTGACGGGCCAGTCGCGGACGAAGCCCTGCACCCAAAGTCCCGTCTGCTCCGATGCCGGAATGGCTTCATTATAAAAGATATTCGCTCCCGAAACAATCGCTGTATTAAAGGTATTCAGCACAAGCGAAGGGATGATGCCGTCAGTCAGTTTCCACGCGAGTGTCCCTTCCTTCAATCCCAGCCGGCGGCAGAATGCCGCCGACCAGCCTTTGTACGGAAGAAAGATACTCACCAGTATGATGACCAGACTGATCATCGCCCAGATTTTAAAGACATTGGAAATGTTGAGAGCTATTCCATCAAGCAGGATCACGGCAACCGCCATGATGAGTCCCATAACCAGTGACAGGACAAGCAGCAGGGTCTCTCCATAATGTGTTTTCAGCATAGTCAGATATCCAGCGCGGCGTGGTGGCCCTGATAGGTGGCCTTGGTGATGGTGCCGACGGCGTTTGCGTCGCCGATCACGCGCACCCAGGGCGCGCAGTCATAGAGCTCCTCGGCCACATTCCAGCGCGGGCGCTGACCGAGAGCGCAGATGACGGTCGTGCCGGGGACAAGCACCTTCTCGCCCTCTTTGGTCTGACACCAGATGCCGTCCTTTGTGACCTCGAGGCCCTTATAGCCGGTGTGCACGGTGCAGAGTTTGTTGAGCTTTTCCAGCAGCAGCGGGCGCTGACGGATGACGGAGTCGAGCGCCACGTCGTCACGCATTTCGACGAGGTGGACGGTTCTGCCCTCGAGCCCCATGTGGATGGCGCACTCCACGCCGGAGATGCCGCCGCCGAATACCACGACAGAGTCGGTGATGGGCTTTTCGTGCTTGTACTGGTCGTTGACGAGGATTACGTTCTCGCCGTCCAGACCGGGGATCGGCGGGCGCAATGGGGAGGAACCGGCAGCAATGATGATGGCGTCAGGCTTGTAGGCCTCGGCAAATTCCTTTGTGACCTCCTGCCCGGTGACGATCTTGGCGCCCGCTCTTTCCGCGAGCAGCTTGTAAGTCTCGCCGAGCTTAAACATCTCCTGCTTGAAGGGGAGCACTTCCTCGCTCTTGAGGATGCCGCCCACGCGGTCTTCCTTCTCGCAGAGCAGCACGTCATGGCCGCGTCTGGCCGCGGTGTAGGCGGCGTACAGGCCGCCGGGGCCGCCGCCCGCGATCAGGACGCGCTTCTTTACGGGCGCGGGCGTAATCTCCATGCCCTCGTCCTCGCGGCCGATGATCGGGTTGATGGCGCAGCGGCGCGTGCCGGTGGCCGCGCGCTCGGACATGCAGACAAAGCAGCGCATGCAGTGGACGATCTCCTCGTCCCGGTTCTCCATGACCTTCTGGGGCAGGAAGGGGTCGGCCAGGAGCTGACGGCCCATCTCCACGATGTCGGCCTTGCCGGAGGCGATGATCTCCTCCATCTGCTCGGGATCGGTCAGGCCGCCGATGGTGGCCACAGGGACAGAGACGTGCTTTTTGATCTCGGCGGCGAGGTAGACGTTGCGGCCGTGATCCTCGAACATGCTGGGGTGGGTGATGCCGAAGGTGCGCTGATAGGTACCCGCGGTGACGTGGAGGATGTCCACATACGGCTCCAGGATCTTCGCAATTCTCACACCCTCGTGGAGGTCATAGCCCTCGGGGACGAACTCCGCGCCGGACAGGCGAAGCTCGATCGGGAAGCCGGGGCCGACGGCGGCGCGGACGGATTTCAGCACCTCGACGGCGAGGCGGCAGCGGTTCTCGGTGGAGCCGCCGTACTCGTCGGTGCGGTGGTTGAACATGGGAGAAAGGAACTGGTTGAGAAGCCAGCCGTGGCCCGCGTGGACCATGACCATCTCAAAGCCCGCCCGCTTGCACAGCCCCGCCGCATGGCCGTAGGCCGCGACGATTTCGGCGATCATCTCCTTGCTCATCGCCTTGTAGGGCACGCCGTCGGCACGCACGCCGTCGTCGGCGCTCCACTGGTTCAGGCCATGCTGCTTGGACTTGTCAGTCATATAGGTCCCGGCAAACATGCCGGAGTGACTCAGCTCAATGCTGGGGATCGCGCCGTGACGGCGGATCGCGTCGGCGGTGTAGGTGGCTTTGGGCAGAGAGTTTAAGATGCTCTCGTCCAGACGGTAGGCGTGGCTGCCGTCGCTGGGATGTACCATCAGCTCGGACACCGTGACCGCAGCGCAGCCCCCCTTGGCGCGGTATTCATAGAAGGCCTGGGACTTGGGGCCGATGCAGCCGTCCAGTTCGATGTCCGTGCCGCCCATGGGGGTGGAGAACATGCGGTTGCGGTACCAGACGTTGCCAATGCGGATCGGCTTGCAGAGATGGGGGTACTTGCGTTCCATAGCGTTTTCTCCTTCTTATCTGTTTTCCTGTATGTCCCGCAGCATGGCTTCATAGCTTCGATCGTGCCATGCCTCGCCTGTTTCCGTAAAGAAGCAGGCCGGGACGCCGATTGTCGTAAAGCGGTGGTTTGCCACACACGCGGCGCAGTTGCCGTGACGCGGACAACTGCGGGTGCAGGGGCAGTTGTCTGCCCCTGCGGGATTCACAGTGTTTTCACTCATATACGCGCAACGCCGGATTCTCTTGCAGCCTGCATAACAGCCCCCGCAACAGCGGCCTTCACGCGCGGGTCAAAGGCTTTGGGCAGAATGTAGTCGGCGTTCAGTTCCTCATCGGAAACCAGGCCAGCGATGGCGGAGGCGGCCGCCAGCTTCATGGCGTCGTTGATGTCGCTTGCGCGCACGTCCAGAGCGCCGCGGAAGATGGCGGGGAAGCAGAGGACGTTGTTGACCTGGTTGGGGTAATCGGAGCGCCCGGTGGAGACCACCGCCGCGCCGCCCGCCTTGGCGTCCTCGGGGAAGATCTCGGGTGTGGGGTTCGCGCAGGCAAAGATGATCGCGTCGCGGTTCATGGTCTTGACCATCTCGGTTGTCAGCGCGCCGGGAGCGGAGACACCGATGAATACGTCCGCGCCCTCAATGACATCCTTGAGGCTTCCCTTGCGGAGCTTGGGATTGGTGAGCTCGGCGATCTCCTGCTTGGCGGGATTCATGTGGTCGGTGCGGCCGTTCCAGATGGCGCCGCTGCGGTCACAGAGCGTGACGTCGACAGCGCCCGCCGTGATGAGGAGCTTCGTGATCGCGGTCGCAGCCGCGCCCGCGCCGTTGAGTACGATGCGGACATCACCGAGTTTCTTGCCAACCAGCTTGAGGGCGTTGGTCAGGCCCGCCAGGGTGATGACGGCGGTGCCGTGCTGATCGTCGTGGAAAATGGGGATGTCGCAGCACTCCTTCAGTCTGCGCTCGATCTCAAAGCAGCGGGGTGCGGAGATATCCTCCAGATTCACGCCGCCGAAGCTGCCCGCGAGAAGCCGCACGGTGTTGACGATCTCGTCCACATCCTTGCTGCGGACGCACAGCGGGATCGCGTCCACATCGCCGAAGGCCTTGAAGAGGACGCACTTGCCTTCCATGACGGGCATGCCCGCCTCGGGACCGATGTCGCCGAGACCGAGGACCGCAGTGCCGTCGGTGACGACCGCGACGGTGTTCCAGCGGCGCGTCAGCTCATAGCTCTTGTCCACGTCCTTCTGAATCTCGAGACACGGCGCAGCGACGCCGGGGGTATAGGCAAGGCTCAGAGCCTCGGCGGAGTCGACCGCGGCGCGGTTGACCATTTCCAGCTTGCCCTTCCATTCATAGTGCAGGCGCAGAGATTCTTTCGCGTAATCCATATTATCCTCCATTGATTATGATTTGTTCAGAAATCCCCGCCTCAGTGGAAGCGGGGATTACAAATTAAATCTATCTTACACCTTTTCACCCATGTAGTAAAGAGTGCCGTCCGCAGTTTTGGAGAAGCGGCACAGGAATTCGTCATAGGCGATCCAGCTCTCGCGCGGGTAGTTGGCGTGGGTCATGCCCGCGACACGCCCAACGGTGAGCATGGGGATATTATTGGCATTGCGGTAGACAAACCAGGTGATCTCACCGCAGGTGTACTGCAGGGGCTTTTCTTCGAGGCCGTAGAGCCTGATGAGATTGCGGAGGTAGGCCGCAATGGGAGCTGTGACGCCGAACTCCATCTCACCGTGCTCGCGATCGGCCACCAGCCAGTCGCGGTCTCCGAAGAGGAACATGTAGGGGACCTTCGGATCGATCTTCTCCGGCAGAACCAGATCGTGATCCGGGTCTACGAGGGCGGACCAGGGGGACACGGCAGCAAAGACATGGGGGGCATGCTCGGCAAGGGCCGAGGTCATCATGCCGCCGCTGGACTGGCCGCAGGCGTAAACGCGGGTCTCGTCGATTGTGCGGCGGGCATTCACATCCTCGACGACTTTCAGGAGAAAGGCCACGTCGTCGATCTTCTCACCCTCATACTCGCCGTTCCATAAAAGCGTATTGCGCACGCTGCCGGGGCGCTGCTGATAGACGCCGGACTCGGGGATGACGGCAATGAAGTTCCGCTCTTCGGCCACGCGGCTGATGCCCGAGAGGCTGAGGAAGGATTCCGCCGTGCCGCCGCGCCCGTGCATGCACAGTACCAGCGGGGCCTTTGCGCCGCTCTTTTTTACGCTCTCGGGAACATACTCGTACCACAGGCGCTTAAAGCCCTGGTGCTCCATGGTGTGGAGTTCAAAGCCGTAGGCGTCGGGGTCAATGCGGTTGCGCAGCATCTTGTGCCCATAACCGCGATGACGGCAGGCCTTGGAAAGAAAGGCCCAAACCGCGTCGGCAAGCTCTCGGGTCATGGGACCGGTATAACCATTGGTGATGCGCACCTGGGAAATCTTCTCTTCGTTGATCTGGCTGGATTTGCAGACGGTGGAGGGGAAGTAGATCTCATCCGCGAGGGCGTTTGCAAAGCGCTCCGTGTCGGCGTCGTTCTGCTTCTTCCAGTAAGCGCACACGACGGCATTATCGCCGGTATTCTCTTTCCAGCCCATCCAGACCGGCACCTGCACCTTGGCGGCGTTGATGGAAAGCTCGGTCTTGCCGGTGTTCTGTGCGCCCTGAAGGGCTTCCGCGTTAAGCGTGGCGTGTGCATCCAGCTCACCGAAGGCGGCGAGGCCGGACCACTCACTGCTCATCTTCATGACGGCCTGCTGTGCGATGATGGCGCCGTCGCCCAGACCGAGGGCATAGATATTGTCCTGCATGGTGACGTAGGCCTGGCGGGACTGGATCTGCATATAGACCTTGTTCATGTAGTCGGCATCGCTGCCATCTTCTTTCCACGCGCCGTTTTCGGGGATCATGACGTGCAGGAACAGGTCATGTTCCTCGGCGAAGGAGAGCCAGAAGCTCTCCTCCAGCCACTTGAGGGTGTTGTCGCAGGCGGGTGGGGCCACCACCAGGCAGGGCTGGTTGTAGCGCAGGCCGGGCTTGAGGTAGGTGTAGAAGCTGCGGGTTTCGTTTTCGAGCTTGACAGTTTCCTCAAACAGTCCCGAAAGGAAGCACTCCCTGGCATCGGAACGGTTGACCTCGAAAACGCTCATATCTTTGGGGAATGTTTTGACTTCAAGCATCGTTGTATCCTCCGGTAAATTCCGATTACATGGGGAACACAGTCATGATCCAGAAGACGGACACGACGCAGAGGATGGCCGCCGGCAGCAGGGACTGCTTGATGAGAGATTTCACATCGTAGCCGCCCATGCTCATGCACATGGGGACAGCGGGAGTGGCCATGGGCGTCATGAAGGAGCTGAGGCAGGCGGACTGCACCAGGATCATGATGCCGATGGGATTGGCATTCAGGGACTTGCAGGCGAGGATGGCGATGGGGATGAAGACGATCATAACGGTGCGGTTCATCATGACCTGGGTGAGCAGGAAGGGGACGATGAAGAACACGAAACCGATGAGGTAGCGGTTGCCGAGCTTGTTGGCAAAGCTTGCAAGGAAGTTGCCCACGACCTCGCCGGCGCCGGTCTCGGTCAGAGCGCCGCCCATGGCAAAGGAACCGACGAGCAGGAAGGCCATCGACCAGTTGACGGAGGCGATCGCTTCTTTCTCGCTGAGGACGCCGAAGAGGACCATGGAGGCTGCGCCGATGACGCAGATGACCCAGGTGTCAATGTGGAGATTGCGCTGGAAAATCAGGGCGAGAGTGGTGAGGATGAAGATGATGTAGCCGGCGCGCTCCTGGAAAGCAGGGAGTGCAGCGCGGTTGTCCTGACGGGTCTGGACTTCCTTGGTGGCCACAACGGGCTTGTCCGGGGCAAATTTCGGGGCGAGGAAGATGCAGTAGATGATGACGGCAATGAGCATGGGGAGTCTTGCCTTCATGGGGTCGGTGAGGCCGACCACATAGGTGGTGTAATCATTGGCCTGCAGATAGCCGTTGAGCTCGGCAAACTGGGTAGCACCTGCGCCGAGGGGCAGGGCGGAAATGGTGGCGATGCTGACGATGGCCATCGGGAAGAGAGCCTTGGAGGGGCTGATGCCCAGCTCTTCACAGCTTGCCATCATGAGGGGAGCCATGATGCCGAACACGATAACGGAGCTCTGGATGAACTGGGAAAGCAGGGCGGCGATCAGGACGTAGCCCAGCATGACGCGGGTCAGGGAGCCCTTGGCGATCTTGTTGACGCTGGCGGCGCACTTTTTGACGAACTGTGTACGGTTAAAGCCTGCGGCAACGATGAACATGGCAACAATCATGATGCCGTTGGCGTTGCCGAAGTAGGCGGCGGCAGTGGCGGGTTTGAGACAGCCGGTCACGATGAACGCGACCATGCTCAGCATGGCGGTCAGGCCCATCGGGATTTTGCCCCAGATGTAGCTTGCCATGGTGAGAACGCAGATGATCAGACAGATGGTAAGATGTGACATGCTCTTTTTCTCCTTTTTCTTCTCTTTTTTCTTCCGGCTTTATATGTACATGCTCTGCATGTGCTTACAAAATGATTGGAAAAAAACGCGTTCGCAATTGAAGTCAAGTGCGCCCTCACGGGCGGCGTAAACACTACCTTTAGCAAGTAGTAGATAAAAGTATCAAGCGAATCAATCGCAATCTATCATTCCCTGTCTAACCC
>CADAAM010000064.1 GCA_902785905.1 Oscillospiraceae bacterium
AAGGACATCACCTCCATCGAGCAGCTCGCGGGCAAGAACGTCTCCGTCGGCGACGCGGGCAGCGGCACCGAGTTCAACGCCAAGCAGATCCTCGGCGCCTACGGCATGAGTTTTGACAGCATCAAGGTCTCCAACCAGAGCTTTGCCGACTCGGCCGACGCCCTCAAAAACGGCACCATTGACGCGGCCTTCGTTGTGGCGGGCTACCCCACCACCGCTGTGACCGAGCTTGCCACCAACTTTGACTTTAACCTTCTCCCCATTGACGACGCCCACGCCAAGGCCCTGCAGTCCGACTACGGCTTCTACTACTACGGCGTGATCCCCGGCGGCACCTACACCCCCGTCGCCGACGACGTGCCTGCCGTCGCGGTCATGGCCACCATCGTCGCCTCCAACAAGGTCTCTTCCGACGTGATCTACGCCTTTGTCAAGGGCCTGTTCGACTACAAGTCCGACATCTCCGTCAGCCACGCCAAGGGCAACGAGCTTGACCTCAACACCGCCGTCTCCGGCGTATCCATCCCCTGGCACGACGGCGCCGCAAAGTTCTATAAGGAAAAGGGTCTCCTGTAATTCTTTATGTGAATTTCATAAAACCGGCAAAAGCACCAAAGCAGAAATTGTCAAAACAGTAAAAACGTAAAAAGGGGCTTGCCAAAATCAACTTTTGGTTGTACTATAACAACGCAACAGGCGTAAAGCAAAAACGCCCGGCGCTTTTGGGAAAAAGAAAATATTTAGTACGGAGGGTTCAATCATGAAAAAGTTCATTTCTTTCCTGCTTGTCACCGTGATGATCTTCGCTCTCGTCGGAACATCCGCTTTCGCGGCCGGCGCCACCAAGATCAGCTATGCCACCGGCGGTACGTCCGGCACCTACTACGGTTTCAGCGGCGTCATCGCCAACGTCCTGAATGAAAAGCTCAAGGACACCCTGAACCTCAAGGTTGAGTCCACCGGCGCTTCCAAGGCCAATATCCAGCTGCTGGATGCCGGCGAAGCCCAGCTCGCCATCGTCCAGAACGACGTTATGTACTACGCCTACACCGGCACCGATCTGTTCGCGGACGGCGACCCCATCACCAGCTTCTCCGCTGTCGCCTCCTGCTACCCCGAGTATGTGCAGATCCTCGCCAAGAAGGACATCACCTCCATTGAGCAGCTGGCCGGCAAGAACGTCTCTGTAGGCGACGCGGGCTCCGGCACCGAGTTCAACGCCAAGCAGATCCTCGGCGCTTACGGTCTGAGCTTTGACGACATCAAGGTCTCCAACCAGAGCTTTGCCGACTCCGCCGACTCTCTGAAGAACGGCACCATCGACGCCGCCTTCGTCGTGGCGGGCTACCCCACCACAGCTGTGACCGAGCTTGCCACCAGCTTTGACTTCAACCTCCTGCCCATCGACAAGGAGCATGCCGACAAGCTCCAGTCCGACTACGGCTTCTACTACTACGGCGTGATCCCCGGCAACACCTACAGCCGCGTCGCTGACGACGTCCCCGCCGTCGCGGTCATGGCCACCATCGTCGCCTCCAACGACCTGTCCGCTGACGCTGTCTACGCCTTCGTCAAGGGCCTGTTCGACTACAAGGACGACATCACCGCCGGCCACGTCAAGGGCAACGAGCTTGACCTCAACACCGCGATCTCCGGCGTGTCCATCCCCTGGCACGACGGCGCCGCGAAGTTCTACAGCGAGAACGGCCTGATGTAATCCACAGCGGCCTTGAACTTCAAGTCTAAAACCATGACGGCAGCCGCGGCGATCCTTGTGGTCGCTGCGGTTGCCCTCTTAGGGCTCTTCCTTCTGAGAGAGCCGAAGCTGGTCCTGTCCGATCAGGACAGCGGCCGCGTTTTTGCGAGACTCCCCCTGCAGGACGGGGACAGCTTCTCCGTCACATTCCGCCACAGCGTCAACAAGAGCGACGTGACCGAGATCTACCAGCGCCGCGGCAAGGAAATCTGGCTCACAGGCTGCGTCTACTACGGCTTCGGGGCCGGCGTGGCCGAGGAGCTGGACCCCTCCTGGACGCTGGAGACGGGGGAGAACGGGGAGATGATCCTCGGCAACATCGAAATGAAAATGAACGATCTTTCCTATATCGTCGGGACGGTCTACGACCACATCCTGGAGATCAACGGGGAAAAGATCATCTTAAACCAACTGTGCGGAAAAAACGCGAAGGTACACTTTTCCGTCAGGTAAGGAGCGTGTCAAAATGCCAGAGTTTGAAAAAGAGTATAAAAAAACCTCGCACGAGCTCCATGATGAGGAGCTGATCGCGAAGGACGACTTCGGGGCCACCCCGGAGGAAATTGAAAAAAACACGACCGCCGTTCTGGAAAAGTATGACCGTGAGGCCAACGTCCGCATCTACAAGGGCAAAACGCGCCGCATCGTGCGCCTGCTCTTCGTGCTGTTCTCCCTGTACGCCGTCTTCCTTCTGTTCTATCCCGGCGAGATCCGTATGGAGCGCGCTTCCTTCGTCGGCCTGATCGTAATGCTGGTGTTCGTGAACTTCCCGGCCAGACGCAACATGCCGAAGCGGGTCAACTTCATCCCCTGGTACGACATCATCCTGATGGCGCTCGGGATCGCCGCCTACCTCTACTTTGTCATCAACTATCGGACGATCATCAACCGCGGCATCAAACTGACGCCGCTGGAGGTCTGGCTGGGCGTGATCGGCATTCTCGTCACGCTGGAGGCCTGCCGCCGTGCGGTCGGCCTGCCGATCGTGATTGTCGCCTCGATATTCATTGCCTACGCCATGACGCAGAAGTCCCTGCGCATGAACGTGTATAACCTATTCTACACCGCCGACGGCATCATCGGCACCCCCATCCGCGCCTGCCTGAACTTCATCGTGCTGTTCGTCATCTTCGGCGCGTTCCTCGATAAGACGGGCATCACCCAGTTCTTTATCGAGCTTGCAAACTCCATCGCGGGCGCGTCCTCCGGCGGCCCGGCGAAGGTCGCGGTCATCTCCTCGGCGCTGTGCGGCATGGTGTCCGGCTCCTCCGTGGGCAACACCGTGACCACCGGCTCCGTCACTATCCCGATGATGAAGAAAACCGGCTACAAGCCGGAGTTTGCCGGAGCCGTCGAGGCGGCCGCTTCGACCGGCGGACAGATCATGCCGCCCATCATGGGCGCGGCGGCCTTCCTGATGGTGGAATACGTCACCATGCCGGACACCGTCGTCAACTACGGCTATATTGCCCTGCGCGCGATCCTTCCCGCCGTGCTGTATTTCGCGGGCATCTTCATGATGGTCCACATCGAGGCCAAGAAGAACGGCCTGACCGGCATCCCGCGCGAGCAGCTTCCGAAGTTCTGGCCCCTCTTCCTGCGCAAGGGCTTCCTGCTCCTGCCGCTGGTGGCGCTGGTCTATTTCCTGATGACGCGCACCATGGCCTTCGCTGCCATCGCCGCCACCTGCCTCGCCATGCTGGTGAGCATGGTGTACGCGGAGACGCGCATCGTCCGCATCAGCTTTACCGATGAGAACGGCTACCGCATTGACTTCTCCCGTCTGATCGACGCACTGGAAAACGGCGCGAAGAGCACTCTGACCGTGGGCGTGGCCTGCGCGGTCGCGGGCGTGATCGCCTGCGTCATCACCACCACCGGCATCGGCTCCTCCTTGATTTCCATTATCATCGGGGCATCCGGCGGCTATAAGATCGTGGCGCTGTTTCTCACGATGCTCACCTGCATCATCCTCGGCATGGGCGTGCCCACCACCGCAAACTACGTCATCATGGCCACCACCTGCGCGCCGGTGCTGATCCGCATGGGCATCCCCAGCATCGCGGCCCACATGTTCGTGTTCTACTTCGGCATCGTGGCCGACATCACCCCGCCGGTGGCCCTGGCCGCCTACGCGGGCGCGGCCATCGCCCACGGCAGTCCCATGAAGACCGGCGTCAACGCGACCAAGCTCGCCATCGCCGCCTTCATCATCCCGTACATCCTGGCGCTCAACCCGGCTATGGTCTTTGTGGACACCACTGCGCTTGAGGTCATTTCCATCGTCGTGACTTCTCTGGTCGGCATGTTTGCCCTGTCTATGGCGCTGGAGGGCTTCTACCGCGGGACAATCCCCGCCCTGCTGCGCATTGTCGCCGCCGCCGGTGGTCTGATGCTGATTTACCCCGGTCTCCTGACCGACGGCATCGGCCTCGTCCTGGTCGCCGCCGTGATCGCAGTGCAGGTCATGAAGGAGAAAAAAGCCGCCAAGGCGTAAAGCCCAATAAACGTATAATTATAATAAAAGAACGTCTCCGACCGGAGGCGTTCTTTTTGCTGCGTGGTTTTTTCTGACGGCGGGCCGATGAGGGCATCGGCCCCTACGAAGCCAATCTTCACCGATTCTTCTCGTACAGCACCCACAGCCCGCGCAGGAGCAGTTCGTTGTCGATCACGATATCCTTCCGCTTGCAGCAGAGGATCACATGCCTGGCAAGGCCCCCGGTGGCGACCACCGTGCAGGGCGTGCCGAGCTCCGTTTCCATGCGGTCGAGCATACCGTCGATCATGGCCGCCGTGCCGAAGACCGCGCCGGAGCGCATACAGTCCACCGTGTTGCTGCCAATGACCTTCTTCGGCGGGAGAATGGAGATGTCGGGCAGGAGGCTTGTCCCGCCGGAGAGAGCCTCATAGGAGAGCTTCACGCCGGGGATGATGACGCCCCCACGAAAGCAGCGGTTCTTGTCCACCACGGTCATGGTGGTGGCGGTACCCATGTCGATGACGATGGCGGGCGCACCGTAGTGCGTCAGGGCCGCGACGCTGCCGACAATGAGGTCGGCGGCCACGCTGCCCGGCTCGTCCACGCGCAGGTTCAACCCGGTCTTGATGCCGGGGCCAACCAGCATCACGCGCTTTCCGGTCAGTGTCTCCAGGGCCAGCTTGAGCGGCTCCGTCACGCGCGGCACCACCGAGGCCAGGATGCTTCCTTCAAACGCCGTGGGGTCGAGACCGTAGAAGTCCGTGATCTGGCGCAGCTTGATGATGTGTTCGGTGGCGGTCTCGCGGGGATCGGTGTGGATGCGGACGATGTTTCGGATCTCGCCGTCCTCGATCATACCGATGACGATATGGGTGTTGCCCACGTCGATTGCAAATATCATGGCTGCCCCTCCTTAGTTATTCACCCCGTGGTGGGCCGTCGGGCTGTCGAGCTGCAGGGCCTTGAAGCTGTAGCCGTTGTTGAGGCCCCATTGCAGCACGCTCTCCACCGCCGCAACGCTGTAGTCCTTGATGTCGTGCTGCAAAACCACCGAGACGCGGTGCTCGGCGCAGCCCTCCTTGATGTTCTTTGCGATCTGCTCGGTCTTGCTGGTCTCGCCCGCGTCGCCGGAATAGACGTTCCAGTCGTAGAACTGATAGCCCATGTCGTTCATGGCCCGCGTGAGGCGGGACATGATCCCCTCGTTGAAGCGGCTGATGGTGTTGGAGCTGCCGCCGGGGAAGCGGAACAGGCGGGTATATTCGCCGGTCTGCTGCTTAATGATCTCCTCCATGGTGAAGAAGTCCTCAAAGAAGGCGAGCTCGCTGGCATATATTTTATAGTAGTCGTGGCTCATCGTGTGCACGCCGATGGAGTGTCCGGCCTTGTAGGCTTTTCCGATCAGGTCAATGTAGCGGGGATCCTGATCGGTGACGAAGAAGGTGGCCTTCGCGCCGTAGCGGTCCAGCACATCCAGGAGCCTCTGCGTATAGGGGCCGGGGCCGTCGTCGAAGGTGAGATAGATGGTCTTCTCCGTCGGCGTGACCTCCTCGGGCAGTGCCACCGGGAGAACACTTATCGTCCTCGTCGCGCTGATTGTCTCGCCGAAGTCGTTGGTGATGGAGTAGGTGATCTGGTAGTCCCCGGCGATCCAGGGGATGACGCCGCCCTCGACAACCAACTTGTCGCTCAGGTCGGTTCCCAGCTTGTCGGTGAGCTCGGCCCCCGCGTCCTCATACCAGAGCCCCGCGTCCATGACGAGGTGCTCCTCGCCTAAAAGCCGGATGACGGGCGTCTGATAGCTGGCGTCCGGCAGCAGACGCTCAACGCTCGCCGTGTTGCCGGCGCTGTCCGTGACCGTGTAGCGCACGCGGTCATCCAGCTTGACGCTCTCGACCCGATCGGTCAGATCGCCGTCCACCGCGTCGATGGCGCTGTAGCCCTCCTCGGTGTAGCCGCTCATCCAGGTAGGCACGTAACCCTCAATGTGCTTGAGCTCGATGACGGGCGGGGTCGTGTCCACAACGGTGACGCGCCGCTCGGTGCTGAAGTCGGTAAAGGCGAAACGCACCATATATCGCAGGGTGTACGTGCCGAGCTTCTTGGTATCCACCGCGCCCAGAGTCTGCACGGGCAGATGTTTCTCCGTCTCGCCGAAGAGCCGCCCGCTTGTCACCGCGTAGACGCCGGGATCTTGAAAGGTCGACCCGTACTCGACTGTCATATCCTCGTCGCCGTAGATATAAAACCGCACCGCGCGTCCGTCAACAAACAGGATGGCTGCCGCCGTGAAGGCCAGCCATACAAAGATCACCAGGGCGATCAGCAGGCCGTGCCCGCCGCGTTTTCGAGTTGTCCGTTCCTCTGTCTCTCTCATGCCGTGTCCTTTTCTGTGTCTGATAGCGTTGTCTTTATTATACACATTTTTTGAGGAAAGGGAAAGGGTTTTGATAAAAGAAGCCGCCCGAGGCGGCTTCCATACTTATGATCGCGTTACGGCTTCTTTTGCTCCTCAATCTTTGCGTCCTGGATGCCGGCCTTTTTCGCGGCAATGATCGCCGCCCTCTCCGCGGCCCTCTTCGCGCGGCGCTCTTTGTTCCGGGCGCTCAGCTTCTTAAGCAGCGGGCGGAACACAAAGAACAGCGCCGCCAGGATCACGAGCGTCGGCAGTGCGGAGACCAGGAAGAGCAGCAGATCCTTGAAGAACTCCCCGGTATTCTCAATCGCGCCGGTAAACGTGCGCCAGAGCTCCTCACCGTAGGTGATCTTCGTCACCGTCTCGGGCGTGTAGACCTGCACCTCCTTGAGCGTGACGCTCAGGCTGCTGTAGGCGACGCGGCGGTCCCAGTTGTTGAGACTCGACTGTAAGGAGTCGATGCGGTAGCGCACGTCAGTGAGCTTGTCCTCGATGGTGATGATGTCCTCCACCGTCTCCGCCATCTCCATCATCTCGAGAAGCCGGGTCTCCTGCGCCTTCAGGGCGGTCAGCCGCGCCTGCACGTCGTAGTACTGGGCGGTGACGTTCTCGGTGTAGGTGTGGGTATAGGGGACGTTGCCGATGGAGGAGAGGCTGGTCATCAGCCCGGCAAACTTCGCGCTCGGGATGCGCAGGGTATAGGTTGCCGTCCGGCGGGAGGTGTAGCCGCGGGAGCTGTCGTAGTAGTTATTGCCGTTGACGGAGCTCGACTCAATGAAGCCGCCGCAGTCTTCGATCATCTTTTCCAGCGCCGAGACGCTCTGCTCAAACTCCGTGGTCTCAACGGTGGCGTCACCGGAATAGATGATCTTCTCGGGGTTTTCCTCGGGCGCTCCGCTCTCGTCCGCCCCCTTGGCGGCGGTCGCGGCGGTGTTCATGGACGCAAAACCGCTCGCTTCATAATCCATGTCGTAGGCGGCCTCCATCGCCATGGCCTCCGGCATGGGGGCGTAATAAGCGTTGTCCTGGCGCATGGACGGGGCGCTGCTTTTGGAACTGCCGCAGGCGCAGAGGGACAGGCACATCAGCAGGGCAAGCAGGAGTGCGCATGTTTTTCTCATGTTCATGGTCTTGACCTCCATTTGTATGTAATAGAAATTGTATACCTGTATACGCTTCGTCTGTTTTGACGGCAGGGGAGCGGGGATTGTTCCCGCCGGAGAGGAAAAATCAACCAAAATGCAAGTCCATTTTAATCCAGATGGCCGCTGCCCGCAAGAGCAAAGCAGCAAAACATCCGAAAGCGCACAAAAACGGAGCCGACTCCGTGCGCCCGCATGGGCAGTTTGAATGAAAATGCTCCAAAAGTGAATATTCACTTGACTTTTACGGGAGGAACGAGTATAAATATACACATCAAACGAATAACACGCACATGGAGGCGGATGTCATGAATAAAAATGAAATCAAGAAAATCGTGCTCGCCTATTCCGGCGGCCTGGATACCTCGGTCATCATCCCCTGGCTGAAGGAGAACTACAACGATCCCGAAATCATCGCTGTGGCCGGCAACGTCGGCCAGGTGGGCGAGCTGGACGGTCTCGAGGAGAAAGCCATCAAGACCGGCGCGAGCAAGTTCTACGCCCTCGACCTCGCGGACGAGATGGTCAACGACGTGATTATCCCCTGCGTGCAGGCCGGCGCGAAATATGAGGACTACCTGCTGGGCACGGCCTTCGCCCGTCCCATCATCGCCAAGGGCCTGGTGGAGATCGCCCTCAAGGAAGGGGCCGACGCCATCGCCCACGGCTGCACCGGCAAGGGCAACGACCAGGTTCGCTTTGAACTGGCGATCAAGCACTTCGCCCCGGGCATGAAGGTCATCGCCCCCTGGCGTGAGTGGAGCATCAAATCCCGCGAGGAGGAGATCGACTACGCCGAGGCCCACAACGTGCCCCTCAAGATCAGCCGCGAGACCAACTACTCCAAGGACAAAAACCTCTGGCATCTGAGCCACGAGGGCCTTGACCTCGAGGACCCCTGGAACGAGCCGCAGTATGAAAAGCCCGGCTTCCTGGAGATGGGCGTCAGCCCCATCGACGCGCCGGACGCTCCGGAGTATGTGACGCTCGAGTTTGAAAAGGGCGTCCCGGTCTCCCTCAACGGCGAAAGCTTAAGCCCCACAGACATCATCTGGAAGCTCAACGACATCGGCGGCAAGAACGGCATCGGTCTTCTGGACATTGTGGAAAACCGTCTCGTCGGCATGAAGTGCCGCGGCGTGTATGAAACCCCGGGCGGTACGATCCTGTATGCGGCCCATGAGGCGCTCGAGACCCTGTGCCTCGACAAGATGACGATGCACAAAAAGCAGGAGCTGAGCATCACCCTGGCGGAGCTTCTGTACAACGGCCTCTGGTTCAGCCCCCTGCGCGAGGCGCTGTCCGCTTTCGTCACCGCCACCGGTCTCAAGAGCCCCTGCTCCCTGTACTCCGAGAACATCGCCACCTTCGGCGAGAGCGACTATGACCAGGCCCAGGCCGCGGGCTTCATCAATCTCTGGGGCCTGCCCACCACGGTCCAGGCGCTCATGGAGCAAGGAAAACTTTAATCAATTTGGAAGCAGGGCTTCCAAATTGAACACTCGCGCTTATCGCACGCGGCTCGCGTTAGATCGCCGCGTTTGGTCGGCGCGAGGGCTCGCGCAGCTCGCCTCAGGATGTTTTAAGGCGGCACAGCTGCCTCAAAAACGATAAAAATCTTTTGTGAGGACTAATTGACATGGCTAAGCTATGGGCGGGGCGAACGGAGGCGGAGACGGCGCAGCTCGCCGACGACTTCAACTCTTCCATCGCCTTCGACAGCCGCATGTATAAAGAGGATATCACCGGCTCCATGGCCCACGCCGCCATGCTCGGCGCGAAGGGCATCATCTCTCAGGCCGAAGCGGACACCCTGATTACCGGGCTTGAGGCGATCCTGGACGATCTCCAGAACGGAGCGCTTCAAATCGACCCCAAGGCCGAGGACATCCACATGTTCGTCGAACAGGTGCTGACCGCAAGGCTCGGGGAGGTGGGCAAGAAGCTCCACACCGCGCGCAGCCGCAACGACCAGGTGGCGCTGGACTTCCGCCTCTATCTGCGCAGCGAGATCGACGGGCTGGCAGAGCTGACAAAAAAGCTCGCCGCCGTCATCACCGACAAGGCCGAGCAGTACAAGGACGCGATCATGCCGGGCTACACGCACCTGCAGCGCGCCCAGCCCGTCACCTTCGGCCACCAGCTCATGGCCTACGCCTTTATGCTGCTGCGGGATCTGGACCGCCTCATGGACTGCCGCAGACGTCTGAACCTCTCGCCCATCGGCTGCTGCGCCCTGGCGGGTACTACCTACGACACCGACCGTGAGATGGAGGCCAAGGCCCTCGGCTTCGACGGCATCGTCCTCAACTCTATCGACGGCGTCTCCGACCGAGACTTTGCCGCCGAGCTCTGCGCGGCCCTGTCCATCGAGATGATGCACCTGTCAAGACTCTCCGAGGAGCTGATCCTCTGGTCGAGCTGGGAGTTTCAGTTCATCGAGCTGCCCGACGCCTACACCACCGGCTCCTCCATCATGCCGCAGAAGAAAAACCCGGACATGGCGGAGCTCGTCCGAGGCAAGACCGGCCGGGTCTATGGCGATCTGATGGGGATTCTGACCGTGCTCAAGGGCTTGCCGCTTGCGTACAACAAGGATATGCAGGAGGACAAGGAGGGCGTGTTCGACGCCTGCGACACCGCGAAAATGTGCCTCTCGGTCATGGCGGGGATGCTCCCCGGGATGAAGGCCAGAACCGATAAAATGCGGAAGGCGGCCTCCGAGGGCTTCATCAACGCCACCGATCTGGCGGACTACCTGGTCGCCAGGGGCCTGCCGTTCAGAAGCGCCTATAAGATTTCCGGCGCGTTGGTCGGCAAGTGCATCAAGGAAGGCAAGACCCTGGATACCCTGAGCCTTGAAGAATATCAGCAGGCGGAGAAGCTGATCGAAGCGGACGTATACGAGCACATCGACCTCGACACCTGCGTACAGAAACGCGCGAGCGCGGGAGGAACCTCCGTCTCGTCGGTGGAAAAGCAGATCGACTCGGTTCGCAGGAGCCTGGGACAATATCATGGAGAAAACGACTGAACTTGCAAAGAAGCTGCAAAAGCATTTGCATACGATCCCCGAGCTCTCCGGCTGTGAGACGGAGACAAAGAAAGCCCTGATCGACTTTCTGAAACAGGAGAGCGATCTTGAGATCATCGACTGCGGCAAGTGGTTTTACGCCGCGCACCGCGAAGAGGGCGCAGAGGAGGGCATGGCGTTCCGGGCCGACATGGACGCGGTCACGGGCGCCGACAGCCGACCCTATCACGGCTGCGGTCACGACGGACACTCCTCCGTCATGGCGGCGCTGGCGGCCTGGACGGCCGGAAAGAGCTTCGGCAAAAACCTCTTCTTCCTCTTCCAGCACGCCGAAGAGACCGGCGCCGGCGCAGCAGAGTGCTGCGCGATCTTCGACAAAGAAAAGATCGGCGCGATCTACGGCTTTCACAACTGCCCCGGCTTCCCGGCAGGCTCGGTCCTGATGCTGCATGACACCTTCGCCTGCGCGTCCAAGGGCCTGCGGCTGATCTTTGAAGGCAGCCAGACCCACGCCGCCTACCCGGAAAACGGCAGAAACCCCATCTTCCCGATGGCGGAGTTCTTCGGGCGATGGCAGGCGCTGACCGACCCCAAACAGTACGGCGGTCTGGTGCTCGCAACGCCGGTATGCTTCTCGGCGGGCTCGCCCTCCTTCGGAGTGGCTGCGGGCAGCGGAGAAATCGACCTCACGCTGAGAGCCTGGTATGACGCGGATCTTGAGAAGCTGGTGAGCGGAGCGGTACAGACAGCCTCAATGCTCGCCGACAGAGCGGGCGTCAAGCTCACCGCCGCCGAGCAGGATGTCTTCCCCGCAACGGTGAACGCCCCGCAGCTCTACGGAAAAGTCGAAGCGGCCACAAGGCAGGCGGGGCTTGACTGTCTGACTCCTCCCGAGCCCTTCCGATGGTCCGAGGATTTCGGCCGCTATGGCGCGCGTTGTCCGGCTTTCTTCTGCGGGATCGGCGCGGGGGAGGATGCCCCCGGGCTCCACACCCCGGCGTATTGCTGGAACGACGCCGTCACCGAAGCGGCGCTCAAGCTCTTCACAACCCTCATTCATATATGAATTTGCATAGCAAATGAATATAAATCTTTTATTAAAAGGAGACGAAAAAAATGAAAAAAACTATTTCTCTGATTCTCTGCCTGGTGTTCTGCTTTGCGTGTTTCGCCCCGTCCGCGCTGGCCGCCGACAAGGTTCTGAAAGTTGCCACCAACGTTGCGTTCCCTCCCTATGAGTACTA
>CADAAM010000065.1 GCA_902785905.1 Oscillospiraceae bacterium
CTTCATGGCGGCCTCCATGTGGTGCTCACCGCGGCAGTTGAAGCAGATCTTCGCGCCCGCGGCGGCATAGGCCTCCGCGATGGCAAAGCCGATGCCGTATGCGGCGCCGGTGATGAGGGCTACTTTGCCTTCGAGGGAAAATGCTTTCATATCCATGTCCGGTTTTCTCCTTCTTATCTCTGCACGCGGCCGCTGCCGTCGCCGCCCATGAGCTTTTCGACCTCGTCCACGGTGACGCGGTTGAAGTCGCCCAGGATGCTGTGCTTGAGGCAGGACGCCGCCACCGCGAACTCCAGCGCCTGCTGGCGGTCGGCGTAGTGGGTCAGACCGTAGAGCAGGCCGCCGCCGAAGCTGTCGCCGCCGCCGACGCGGTCGACGATGTCGCGGATCTCATAGCGCTTGGACTCATAGAACTTCTCACGGTCGTTGAGGCAGGCGGCCCAGCCGTTCCAGTCGGCGCTCTTCGACTCGCGCAGGGTGATGGCGATCATCTTCATGTTGGGGTAGGCCGCGAGGACCTTGTCGCCCAGGGCTTTGTACTTGGCGCGGTCCAGCTCGCCGGATTCAACCACGACGTCGGTGGTGATCTCAAGGGACTTCTGTACGTCCTCCTCGTTGGCGATGGCGACGTCGACGTAGTTGGCAAGCTCCCGCATGACCTCGGCGGCGCGCACGCCGTACTTCCACAGATTCTTGCGGTAGTTGAGATCGCAGGAGACGGTGATGCCGCGCTTCTTGGCCTCCTTGACGGACTCCAGGCTCAGGTCCTTGGCGCTTTCGGAGATGGCGGGGGTGATGCCGGTGATGTGGAACCACTCGACGCCCTCAAAGGCCTTGTCCCAGTCGATGTCGCCGGGGCCGGCGAGAGAGATGGAGGAATAGGCGCGGTCATAGACCACCTTGCTGGGGCGGGCATTGGCGCCGGTCTCGAGGAAGTAGATGCCGAGACGGCCCTTGTCGGAGCGGACGATGCGGCTCGTATCGACGCCGAACTTGCGCAGCTCTTTGACGCACTCGTCCGCGATGACGTTTTTCGGCAGGACGGTCAGGAAGGCGACGTCCTGATCATAATTGGCAAGGGACACCGCGACGTTTGCCTCGCCGCCGCCGTAGGTGGCCTCGAGCATGGCGCTCTGCATGAATCTCTCAAGTCCGGGGGACTTGAGGCGGAGCATGATTTCACCGAAGGTTAAAAACTTCATTCCGTCTGCCTCCGATCAGTATTTCTGCAGGAGGTGCACGGCGAAGCCGCCGATCTCATCTTTGAGGTAGACGGCGTGCAGGCGGTCGCCCTTGTACTTGGCGGTGCTCATGTCGACGGTGAAGCCGCGCTTTTCGAGCTCCGCGATGCCCGCTTCCATCTTGTTGGTCTTGATGGCGATGTGGCCGTTTTTGCCGAGGAAGGGGCCCTTCATAACTTCCACGGCGGTGCCGGCGAAGTTGGAGGAGTTGCCGGGCTTGACGGCGAAATCGAAAGCCTCCTGGAACTTTTCGGCAACCTCCATGGCGGCGTCGGGATCGTCGCAGTTGATGCCGATGTGGGCGAGCTCAAAGCCGAGCAGGGCTTTGCGGGCTTCACTGCAGAGCTGGGTGACCTTCTCGAAGTTGCCCTCGTTGATGTCCTTCTTGGGCACGGGCCAGCTGCCGCCGACCGCGTGGATGATGGGAGAGACGGCAAACTCCGCGATGTTGTCGTTGTTGACGCCGCCGGTGGGGATGAACTTGGTGCCGGGGAAGGGGCCGGAGAGGGACTTGAGGGCCTTCAGGCCGCCGTAGACGTTGGCCGGGAAGAACTTGATGACCTTGAGGTCGTGCTTCTTGGCCATCATGATCTCGGTCGGGGTGACGCAGCCGGGGGTCACGGCGACGCCGTTTTCCACGCACCAGGCCACGGTCTCCTCGTCATAGCCGGGAGAGACGATAAACTTTGCGCCGCACTCGACGGCGAGCTTGCACTGCTCGAGATTGATGACGGTGCCCGCACCGACCAGCATGTCGGGGACCTCCGCCGCCACCGCGCGGATCGAATCCGCCGCGGCCGCCGTGCGGAAGGTGATCTCCATGACGTCGATCCCGCCGGCCAGCATCGCCTTCGCGGTGGGGACAGCGTCCTCAGCCTTGTCCAGAACAACAACCGGGACAACGCCCGCCGCCGCCAGTCTGCTCAATACATCCATGTTCATTACGCTCCTATCATTTAGATTTTATTGAATTTTTTTGGTTTCTTGGGTATACTTGTGTCAAAATACGCAGTATCGGAGGTCTCCAATGGACAGCAAGCGCGATATCATGCAGAAAATAGAGGCCCTCTATCAGGACAGCGCGATCCGGGAGCGGTCATACTATCCCGATTTCCGCCGCGCCTGGGGGAAGCTCCTTGCGGCGGCGTTCGAAAACGACGCCCTGTACTTCCCTCTCGACGGGGCTTCCGTCGTGACGGTCCCCTGTGCCTACGGCGGTCTCGACTTCGACTTCCATTTCGACCAGGCCAAGATGGCGGACTGGTACGATCAGGAGGTGCGGCGGGGCAAGCGAGTGGTCTTTGTCCCGAAGCGCGTCAGGCGCAGCCGCAGCGGCGCGCTCAGCTTTCACGACTCGCCCTGCATCGCCCATCCGGAGTTTCCGGAGAGTGCTCTTCCGGAGTCCGACCGGAACATCATGGCCTGCGCCATGCCGGGTCTGCCGCCGGAAGTGCATATCGTGTACGGGAACAAGTGGATCGAGAAGCGTCTGAGCCCCATTCTGCAGAGCTCGCTGCCTCTGTTTCTGATCCAGACGGACTATGTGCCCGCCTTTCTCGCCTCGCCCTTTGAGATCTGTCTCTACCTCTTTCTGATGGACTACTGCATCATCAAGTCCGATTACCAGAAGGTGAAGGACACGGATCTGCGGGGCTTTCTGCACATCTTCAAGCCCAATCCGATGCTGAAGATCAAGGGCTTATTATAAAAGCTGACGCCTTTATAGTAATTATTGAATGTGCGTCATTCTCGCCCCTGCGGGGCAACCGAATGACATGCGTGAAAATCCCCATGCCGACAGGACTTTCATCTATCGTGGTGCAGCTTTGCTGCATGGGGATTTACTGTGAGTTATCTCAGGTCGGGAACGGCGATGTTGTCCATGTCGTCGAAGGCCTGGTTCTCGCCGCCCATGGCCCAGATGAAGGTGTAGGCCGCAGTGCCCGCGCCGGAATGGATGGACCAGGAGGGAGAGATCACGGCGTCATAGTTCTGCATGACGAGGTGGCGGGTCTCCTGGGGCTGGCCCATCATGTGGAAGACGACGTTCCCCTCGGGGATGTTGAAGTAGGTGTAGACCTCCATGCGGCGCTCATGGGTGTGGGCGGGCATGGTGTTCCAGACGCTGCCCTCGGCAAGCTGGGTCAGGCCCATGGAGAGCTGGCAGGTCTCCAGCACGTCGGGGTGGATGAACTGGTTGATGACGCGCTTGTTGCAGGTCTTGGCGTCGCCGCAGGGGCGCTTGTTCGCGTCGGCGAAGGAGAGGAAGGTCGTCTTGCAGGCGCGGTGCGCGGGGGCGGAGACGAGGTAGAAGCGCGCGGGGTTTTTGGGATCGTCGCTGCCGAAGAGGACTTCCTTCGTGCCCATGGTGATGTAGAGGCAGTCCTCAAAGCCGAGCTTGTAGCGCTCGCCGTCGGCCTCGATGAAGCCGGGGCCGCCGAGGTTGAAGACGCCGGCCTCGCGGCGCTCGAGGAAGAACTTGGTGCCGAAGTTGGCCCAGACGTCGATGCCCTTGTCGATGGGCAGAACTTCGTTGACGGGCATGATGCCGAGCACGACCATGCGGTCGACATGGGAATAGGTCGCCTGCACGGTATCCGGCTGATACAGGCCGGTGATCAGTAGCGTTTGACGTCATTGGGGCCGGTGGAATAGCGGATGTCCATAAGACGGGATCTCCTTTAGTACATAAAATTGAACCGGACAGGGCGGGGTTCGCCCCGTCCGGTTTCTTTACGGGTGAATACAGATCAGGCAAGGCCAAGGGCCTGAGGGATGGCCATGGTGAACCAGGGCACGTAGGTGATCAGCAGGAGGCTCGCCAGGATCACGACGAAGAAGGGCATCAGCATGCCGATGATCTGCTCGATCTTGACCTTGTGGGTGCGGCAACCGGCGAAGAGGATGGCGCCCACCGGCGGGGTCAGGGTGCCGACGCAGAGGTTCATGATCATCATCAGGCCGAAGTGTACCGCGCTCATGCCCCAGGTCTGGACGATGGGCAGGAAGATCGGGGTGAAGATCAGCACGGCGGGGGTCGGGTCCATGAAGCAGCCAACGACCAGCAGGACGATGTTCATAATGAGCAGAATAATGTACTTGTTGGAAGTCAGGCCGAGCAAGGCGTTGGCGACCAGAGCCGGGATATGGGTGTAGGTCATGACAAAGCCCATAATGCCGGACACGCAGACCAGATACTCGATAACGGCCGTGGTCTTGACGCTGCTCCAGATGATGAGAGGCAGATCCTTGAGCTTGATGTTCTTGTAGATGAAGCTCAGGATCAGGGAGTAGGCGACGGCGATGGCGGAACCTTCGGTCGCGGTGAAGACGCCGAGGAGGATACCGCCGATAACGATGACGATCATCAGAAGGCTCGGGATGCCGTCCCAAAGGGTCTTCATGACGAACTTGAAATCATAGTGCTCGGTGCTGACATAGCCGCGCTTCTTGGCCATGATGCCCGCGACGATCATGCAGCCCAAGCCCCAGAGGATGCCGGGGACGTAGCCCGCCATGAACAGGGCCGCGATGGACACGGAGCCCGCGACCGTGGAGTAGACGATCATGATGTTGGAGGGCGGGATCATCATGCCGGTCGGGCCGGAGGCGATGTTGCAGACGGCGGTGTACTCGTCGGAGTAGCCCTCCTCCTTCTCCAGCGGGCCAAGGATGCCGCCCATGGCGACGGCCGCCGCGACGCCGGAGCCGGACATGGCGCCGAAGAGCATGTTGGCAACTATATTGGTCTGGGCCAGGGCGCCGGGGAGACGGTGGGCAATCAGCTTGGCACAGCCCACCAAACGCCGCGCGATGCCGCCGGAGTTCATCAGGTTGCCCGCGAGGACAAAGAACGGTATCGCCAGCAGCGAGAAGGAGTTGACGCTTTGGAACATTTTCTGCGCTGAGATGGTAAGTGCGTTGACGCCGGGCATAATGATATACAGTGCCACGGCAGAGCCCATCCCGATCGACAGGCCGATGGGAAAGCCCAGGGCCAGCGTTACAAAGATGAGCACGATCATGACCAATCCGGCCAGTGCGGTGGTTGTCATCTCTTCTTACCTCCCATCATGCGGTCCCGCCCAGGGGATCGCCGTTCTTGCGCTTTCCCGCCTTGTAGTTGCGGACAGAACGGACCATGTTGTAGATCGAATAAAACATGGTGATCACGCCGGTAAAGGGGACGGAGATGTACAGGTAGGACATGGGGATATGCAGAGAGGCGTCAATGCGTTTCATCTGGGAGGTCGTATATTTCCAGCCGCCGACGACGCAAACGAACAGAATAAACGCGAACAGGCATAGATTCGTCACAATCTCAACCAGCAGGTTCAGTCCCGGAGGGAATTTGTCTTTCAGCAGATCGATGGTCAGATGCTCCTGCGAGCCGTAGACATACGCGCTGCCGAACATGATCATCCAGACGAACAGATATTGTGCGAGAGCCTCGGAAAAGGCGCTGGGGGCGTTGAAGACATATCTTGTCACGACCTGATAGACGACCAGGACGGACATGATGCCCAGCGTTATGGTACCAAGGACCGCAAGGATCGTATCAAATATCTTTTTGACAGAATCCAGTACTTTCATGGGATTCCTCCATTTGAAGGATAACGCCCCACAGCGCGCTGTGGGGCGTTATCCTGTTTTAGCTCAAGAGTTGCCTGTATTCAGATGTATGCCTTACGCGGTCTCGCGCAGGGACATGATGAGATCGTACATGCCCTTGGTGATCTCGGTGCGGCCGGCGACGTCCTGAATCAGATCCTGGCACTGAGCCTGGAAAGCGGGAATGTCGCACTCGGAGAAGGTAACGCCGAGCTCTTCAGCCTTCTTCTGGTTTTCAACAGCGGCCTCTTCAACAAGGTCAAAGGCATAGGGGATGGACTCGGCGCAAACCTTGCGGAGAGCAGCCTGGTCCTCCTCGCTCATGGACTCGAGAACCATGTTGGAGATAATGAGCTCATCGGGCAGGAGCAGGTGGCCGGAGTAGTTGTAGTACGGGGCGACCTCATACTGGAGCAGGTCGACATAGGTGTTGATGTTGTTCTCGGCGCCGTCGAGAGTCTTGGTTTGGATGGCGGAGTACACATCCCCCTGGCCCATGGCCACGGCCACACCGCCCATGGCGTTCATCATCGCCAGAGCCGTGTCAGAGCCCATAACGCGGATCTTGAGTCCCTTCAGCTCCTCAGGATTGGTGACAGGGCCGTCGCGGGTGTAGAGGTTGCGGGCGCCGAGGGAGTAGGTAGACAGAACCGTGAAGCCGTGCTCCTCGGTGGTGGCATAGAGGGCCTTGAGCGCGTCGTCGTTGGACTCAAGAACCTTCTCCTGATGATCGATGGAGTCGTAGATATAGGGGGTAGCGATGATGGCGAAGTCGGGAGCCAGCGGCTCAATGATGGCGTTGCCGACGAGAGACATCTCCAGAGCGCCGATCATGACCATCTCGATGGTGTCTTCCTGCTTGCCGAGGGAGGCGTCAGGATAGATTTCCAGGGAGTAGCGGCCCTCGGTTGCGTCATAGAGATCGTCGCTGATCTTCTGCAGAACAGCATACTCAGGGTTGGCGGCGCTCTGGTTGAAGGCGACCTTCATGACCGTCTTGCCGACCTTGGCGTCGTCCGCGTAGGCGGCAGTGCCGAGGGCGAAGACCATGACGAGAACCAGAAGCATTGCGATGAGTTTCTTCATGTTTGTTCCTCCTAAGTTTGTTTTTTATGTCGAGCATCTCTGCCGGACTTACGAAAAAGAGCATTGGTGATTTTCGCTAAAATCAAGAGGTAAAAACTATCAACATCGACGGAAACTGTCGTTTTTGTCAGGGTATCAGTTTCGGAAACCGGTTTCCATAACGGGTAAATAAAAAACAGTCCGGGAACTGAGGCGCTTTTATCTTAGCATCATGTCTGCTTTTTGTCAAGCCGTGGCCGCGGCGTGCGCCGGACGGCGGGGAGAAGGGCTGCGCCTTTTTTCCCGCCGTCGGGAGAGGAAAAGGCGCCATGGCCCTGTTTGTCCGGGCTTTTCACCGATAAAAATGAATATAAAATTTTTGTTGAGAAGGGCCGACGTCCTTGGCGCCACCCGTCGGGGGAGCCGGGGGCGCGGCATCGGCCCCTGCGGTGCGTAATCATACGCCGCCGCTATTCTTTTTCCCTCACAAGCGAGCCGCGCATGATGAAGGCGGTGGGCAGCTCAATATCCATGGCGGGGGTGCCGGGGACCCGCTCGCCCCGCAGGCGCTCCAGCAGGAGCTCCGCCGCCGTGGAGCCCAGGCGCTCCGTCTCCTGGCGGATGGTGGTGATGCCCGGGGAGATCAGGGAAAACCAGCTCCAGTCGTCAAAGGTGCAGAAGCCGAAGTCATAGCCCGGGGTGATGCCCGCCTGCTGCATGGCGCGCAGGATGTGGATGGCGGTCACGCCGTTGACCGAGAGGACCGCCAGGCGCTCTCCCCTGTTCTTCTCCGCGAAATCCCGGATACAGCGCAGACAGTCCCCCTCGATGTCCGCGGAGAACTCGTAGAGAAAGGGCTGCGCCCCGTCCCGTCTGCCGGAGAAGGCGTTGAAAAAGCTCTCCCGGCGCTGGATGCGCGGCATGACGCTGTGGATTACCTCGGTAAAGAAAGCGATCTTGCGGTAGCCGTACTCGAGCATCATGGCCACACAGTCGGCGGTGGACTTCTGATACTCGCTCGTGACCGTGTCGAGCCGCCCCTGGCGCCGGAGGCTGCGGTCGGCCAGCACGACGGGCACGCCCCGCTCGTTCTGGACAGCGATCAGAAAATCGTCGTTGCCGCCGGTGGTATTGACGATCAGGCCGTCGACCCGGTTTTCCAGAAAGCCCTCGATGGCGCGCACCTCGCGGCGGGAGTCCTCCTTGCTGTCGGCAAAGAGCACCTGATAGCCCGCGGCCTCGCAGGTCTCGGTGATGCCCTTGAGCAGGAGCCCGGCGAAGGGGCTCGCGATGTTGCCGATGCAGCAGCCGATGAGCATGCTGCGGCTGGCCTTGAGGCGCTGGGCCGAGCGGTTCGGGCGGTAGTTGAGCTCGGTAATGACCTGCTCGATGCGCTGCCTTGTCTCCTCGGAGATATTTTCGTATTTGCGGTTTAGGTAGCGGGAGATCGTCGTCTTCGAGACGCCGCAGATCTTCGCCACCTGGTCGATCGTGATCTTGTTGTCCATGGCGTTGTACTCCTGTTTCAGTCAGACAGTATTTTACCAGAAATCCCGCTCACGTCAATCACCCCGCATGAAAAAGGATGCGCCCCGCGCCGGAACAGCTTCCGACGCGGGGCGGGTTTTATGCGGTTTTTGAGGAAATCACAGGTTGACTTCCGCGATCTTCTCCTCCTTGATGCCGTGCTTCTCGGCATAGCCGGTGAGGATCAGGGTCAGCGCGCCGTCGCCGGTGACGTTGCAGGCGGTGCCGAAGCTGTCCTGCAGGGCGAAGATGGCGAGCATGAGGGCGGTGCCGTCGGCGTCAAAGCCGAGCACACCGGTGATGAGACCCAGGGAGGCCATGACCGTGCCGCCCGGGACGCCGGGGGCGCCGATGGCGAAGACGCCCAGCAGCATGCAGAAGAGGATCATGGTGCCGGCGGGGGGCAGCTGGCCGTAGAGAACCTTGGAGACGGTCATCACGAAGAAGACCTCGGTCAGCACGGAGCCGCAGAGGTGGATGTTGGCAAAGAGCGGGATGCCGAAGTCGACGAGGTCGCGGCGCAGGTTCTTGCTCTTTCTCGCGCACTCGAGGGCGACGGCGAGGGTGGCGGCGGAGGACATGGTGCCGACGGCGGTCAGATAGGCCGGGCCGTAGTGCTTGATGACCTCGACGCCGGAGCGGCCGGAGTAGGCGGAGGCGGCGCCGTAGAGCACGGCCAGCCAGATGTAGTGGCCGATCATGACGATCACGATGACGGCGAGGAAGACCGGGAGCTGACGGGTGATGCTCCCCTCCCAGGCGAGGCCGCAGAAGGTGGCCGCGATGAAGAAGGGCAGGATGGGGATGATGATCTTCTTGACGATGTCAAGCACGATGTTCTGGAACTCCTGCAGCACGTTGCAGGTGAGCTTTGACCTGGTCCACACGGCGGCGAGGCCGAGCAGGACGGAGAAGACCAGCGCGGACATGACGGGCATGATCTGCGGGATGTCAAGCTGGAAGGCGACCGCGGGCAGCTCGCGCAGGCCCTCGGGGTCGGTGATGATGTTCAGGTGCGGGATGATGGCAAAGCCCGCCGCGGTGGACATGAAGGCCGCGAGGATGCTGGACACGTAGGCGATAATGATGGCCACGGTCAGCATGCGCGTGGCGCTGCCGCCGAGCTTGGTGATGGACGGGGCGATGAAGCCGATGATAATGAGCGGGACACAGAACATGATGAGCTGACCCATGATGTACTTGGCCGTGACGACCACGACCATGGCGCTCTGCGGCAGGACGAGGCCGAGCAGGATGCCGGCGGCGATGGCGATCAGCAGGCGTGCCGGAAGACTTTTCAGAAACTTCATAATTCTTTCCTTCCTTTTCTTCTGATTATCAATTGTTTATTCTGTCATCATTTTGATGATTTCCAAATCGGTCTCGCGCATGCCCTCGCGGGCGAGGCGGCCGAAGTTTGCGATGGAGTTCTCCACGCCCTTGACGACGAGGCCGTCGCCGGCGTAGAACTGCTGGCCGTTTTTGTACATATCGTAGCCGAAGATGCCCGTCTCGACGGCGGTCGCGATCTTGGCGGCGCAGGACGATTTCGCCCCGTCGCAGACGATGCCCGAGGTGACGGCCAGGGCGTTGACGATGGTGTGGGCGATGTCGCGCTCGTTGCCGCCGTAGAGGTAGGCGATGCCGCAGCCCGCGCCCGCGCCCGCGCTCACCGCGCCGCAGTAGGCGGAGAGGCGGCCGATGCTGCTCTTGCAGTGCAGGGTGATGAGGTAGGAGATCAAAAGCGCCCGGTAGAGCTTCTCCTGACCGGCGCCCAGCCCCTCGGCGTAGATGATGACGGGCAGCGACGCAGTCAGGCCCTGGTTGCCGCTGCCGGAGCAGATCACCACGGGCATCTCCGAGCCGTTCATGCGCGCGTCCGAGCCCGCCGCGGCGTAGGCCTTTGCGCGGGTGCGGAGGTTGTCGGCGGTCGTCAGCAGGACCTTGCCGATGTTCGCGCCGTAGTCACGGTGGAGGCCCTCCTCCGCGATTGCGGTGTTAAGCCTGATCTCGCGGTCGAGAAGCTCCCGCACGTCGTCCAGCTCGCAGGTGGTGGCGAAGTCATAGATGTCCTCCACCGTGAGCAGGGAGTAGTCGGGCACGTCCTCCTCTTTCGTCTCGGCGCAGGCGCTCTTTTCGAGAAGGACCTTCCCGTCGCGCTCGATGAGCACGATGTTGGTGTGCTCGTTTGCGATGCGGACCTTCGCATAAGACTCGCCCTTCCGGACGGTGACGATCATGTCCAGGAGGTTTTCCGACTCAAGAGCCCTGATCTCCGTCTGGGTCTTCGCCATATAGTCGCCGAGCTGTGCCTTTGTCTCCTCGCTCACATGGGAGACGACCTCCAGTCCGGCCTTCTCGTCGCCGCCGAGCACGCCGATGCAGGCGGCCGCCGCCATGCCGCGCCTGCCGCCCGTATTCGGGACAACGACGCTCTTGACGTTTTTGATGATGTTGCCGCTGGCCTCCACGGTGATCCTGTCCGGCAGGGCGCCCAGCGCCGCGCGGGCGGTCGCCGCGCAGTAGGCCAGGGCGATCGGCTCCGTACAGCCCATGGCGCAGATCATCTCGCGCTTGAGGATCTCCACATAGGTTTTGTACACGATGGAGTTTCTTTCCATAACATCCCTTCTTTTTCTCTCAGATAATATTGCTCCGGCAATTAAATCATGATTGATGTGCCTGCATTCGGTACCGGCTTGATTCAAGATTTAATTGGCGCATCAATAACAGCAGGAAGGAGCAATGCGCCTTCCTGCCGGTATTGTACTCTATTCTCTCGCGTCCGTCAACCGCTATTCCTCCTGCCATTGAATGTCCGTCCCTTCACATTTTCCGCCGCATGATCCTTTACAATACTTGTCTTTTCTGTTAAAATGAATGCGTATATACACTTTTTTGCTTCCATAACTGACCGTCGCGGTCACGCCGCCGTCTGCTTTGATCGGCACGCACAGAACAGATTACATGGACCTTCCCCGGTCCTCAGGAAAGGGAACGCCTATGAAAAAGCTGGGTATACGCGGAAAAATCATACTGATGGCCTCCGTCTTCATGCTTGTGACAAACATCGCGCTCGGCGCCACGCTGATGCAGCAGTCACGCGACGCATTAAAAACCCTGATCAACGAGCGCATGCTGGACATTGTCAACACCGCCGCGGCCATGCTCGACGGTGACGTGCTGGAAACGCTCGGCCCGGAGGACAGGGGCACGGACGAATACCAGGCCGTGGAGGATATCCTCGGCCGCTTTTTGGAAAACATCAAGCTGGACTATATCTACTGTGTCCGGCCTGAGGCGGATGGGACCTTCACCTTCGGCATCGACCCCGATACGGTCACACCGAGCAAGTTCGGCTCCCCCGTCGTGTATACCGACGCGCTTTACAAGGCAAGCCTCGGACAGCCCGCCGTGGACGAGGAGCCCTATGAGGACGCCTGGGGCCGCTTCTACGGTGCTTTCAGCCCGGTGTTCAATTCCGACGGCAAGGTGATCGCGATCGTCACCGCCGACTTCTCCGCCGCCTGGTATGAGGCGGAGCTCAACGAAAACGCGCGGATCATCATGCTGGGCTGCGCGCTGTTCGTGATCATCGGTATCGGGATCATCCTCTTCCTGACCCGCCAGTACTCCCGCAGTATGGCCACGATCCAGAAGGATCTCAACGAGCTGGCGGAAGATCTGCTTTCACTGACCACCGATTCCTCTTCCCGGTCAGCGGACAGCGAGGCCCTGCCGATCCTGGACGGGGAATGGGACAGCGGCAGTATTCAGGCGCTGGAGGACCGCATCGCCAATCTCCGGGACGAGCTGCGCCAGCATATCACCCACAACAGCACCCAGGCCAACAGCATGATCACCGCCATGGCCTCGGACTATCGCTGCGTTTATTATGTAAACCTTGATGAGGACGAGGGCATCTGCTACCGCGACGACCCCAGCGACCCGGAGCAGACGCCCGTGGGCGCGCACTTCCCCTATCTTGAGCGCATCACCTGGTACGCCGAGACCTGCGTGACCGAGGCGTACCGGGAGGGCTTTCTGAGATTTGTCAATCCCGACAATATCCGTCAGCGTCTTCTGACCGAACCCATCATCGCCTATCGCTACCTGGCCAGACGCCAGGGACATGAGTACTATGAGATGATCCGCGCCGCCGGCGTGCGCCGCGCCGAGGACCGGGACGACAACATGGTCCACGCGGTCGGCCTCGGCCTTACGGTCATCGACGAGGAGATGCGCGAGACCATGGCCAAAAACGAGGCCCTGGCCGAGGCGCTGGTCGTCGCCGAGGACGCGAACAAGGCGAAGACCGCCTTTCTGTCGAGCATGAGCCATGAGATCCGCACGCCCATGAACGCCATC
>CADAAM010000066.1 GCA_902785905.1 Oscillospiraceae bacterium
AAAGCCCATGCTGGTCAGCGCTTCGGTGACGGCGGTCTTGATCGCGGTGCTGGTGACCGTCGCGCCGGTGATGCCGTCGACCTCGATGGAGTTTGCCTCGACGATCGCGCCGGGCAGCTTCTCAACCGCCACGGAGCCGATGCCCGGGGTCTCGTTCTGCTGGGTTACGGTGACTTCGTAGATGGTGTTTGCGTCGGCCTTGACCTCGACAACGACGTCGCCGTCGATGCCGGTACCCTTGCCGCTCGCGGTCTGCACGTCAGCGGGGGCCGCGGCGGCAGCGCCCTGGTAGCTTGCGGGATCAAAGCCCATGCTGGTCAGCGCTTCGGTGACGTGCTGGTGACCGTCGCGCCGGTGATGCCGTCGACCTCGATGGAGTTTGCCTCAACGATCGCGCCGGGCAGCTTCTCAACCGCCACGGAGCCGATGCCCGGGGTCTCGTTCTGCTGAGTAACGGTGACTTCGTAGATGGTGTTCGCGTCGGCCTTGACCTCGACAACGACGTCGCCGTCAATGCCGGTACCCTTGCCGCTCGCGGTCTTTTTGCCGTCCTCGGCGGCCTTGGGCTCGGGAGTGGGCTCCGGCGTGGGTTCGGGCGTCGGCTCGACATAGCCGAAGTGCGCCGGGTCAAAGCCCGCGCTCGTCAGCGCCTCGCAGACGGCGGCCTTGATGGCGCCGCTCGTCACCGTGGCAGAGGCTACGTCGTCCACCGCGACAGAGTTTGCCTCGACGATCGCGCCGGGGATCGCGTCCACGGCCAGTGTGCCGATGCCCTCGGTCTCGGTGTGCTCCTGCACACGGACAAGATAGATCTTGTCGGCGTCGCAGGTGACTTCCACGACGACATCGCCGACCTTGCCCGTGCCGGTACCGGTGACGGTGACGGCGGTCTTAGGCACGCCCTTGAGCGCGGGGTCACGGAGATTCTTGACGACAACGATGTTGATGAGCAGCACCGCCACGAGCGCCAGAATCAGAACCACATCAAACTTGCTGAACTTTCTTTCCAGTTCGGGTTTCATGGCAATTCCTCCAGAAAAGTAAAAGTACGGGGGAACAGAACAGATGTTAATACTTATAAAAGTTTACAGGAAATGCGCAAATTTTGCAAGAGGAAATGTGCAAAACTGCAAAAAATGACGGACGTGAAACGCGCCCGTTACGGTTTGCTGACAATTTGCAAAACCGTCGGGCACGTTTATCTTTTATCTTTGAAAAAGTCTCTCAGCAGTTCGGCGCAGTTCTCACGCAGAACGCCCGGATAGACCGCCGGGCGGTGGCCGTAGCGCTCGGCAAAGAGGTCGATGACGCTGCCGCAGGAGCCGGAGAGGCTTTCCCTCGCGCCGAAGACGACGGTCGGGACGCGGGAATTGATGATGGCCCCGGCGCACATGGGGCAGGGCTCGAGCGTGACATAGAGCGTACAGCCCTCGAGCCGCCAGTCACCGAGACTGCGGCAGGCCTCGCGGATGGCCTCGAGCTCCGCGTGAGCGGTGGCGTCGCCGCTCTCCTCACGCCGGTTGCGCCCCCTGCCGATGACGCGGCCCGCGCCGTCGACCACGACGGCCCCGACCGGCACCTCGCCGTTCGCCGCCGCTTCCCGGGCAAGCGCAAGGGCGAGAGACATGTATGTTTCGCGTTCGGTCATTTTTTACTTCCCCGATTGAGATATGTATTTATAGCGAGGGCCTGCTGCCCAATCATTTTTTCAATAATACTCTCTTATACGTGTCGGATGAAGCCCCGCCCCTGCGGATAACGGTGCTTCTACGTCTCCTGCTTTTTACCCTTGCTGCGGGCAATGGCTTCGTTGAGGGCTGCGCCGTAGAGCAGGATCATCGTAATGGTCTTGAGCCACATCGCTGTAAGAAAGATAGAAGCCAGCGACCCGTAGAGCGAGGAGGCCTGCCAGAAGCGCTCAATGAAAATCTCAAACAGAGCCGAGAAGGCCAGCCACAGCACGGTGGAAAACAGCGCGCCGGGCAGCTGAGTGCGTGGCTTGCGGTGATCGCCCGGCAGGAAGGAATAGGCCAGCAGGATAACCACTGCCATCACAAACGCCGTGATAATACCGCTGTATTCGATAAAGTCGACCAGCATGCTTGCGATGTCAGGGATGTTCAGCGAGTGATTGAGGAGCACGATCAGCTGCTCGATGGAGCCGCGCAGCACGCGGAAGATGAACAGCGCCGGAATGAGTGCGACAAAGATCAGCGTATACAGCAGCGCGGCGGCGCGGCGGCGGAAAAAGGAACCGCTCCGGCCGCTGATCTTGCGCAGCGCAAGCTGTATAGCCGAAACGCCGTTGGAGGCCGACCACAGCGACGCCGCCAGCGACAGCGAGATCGCGAGCGTACCGGCCCGGCGATTGACATTCATAATGACGCCGTGCAGCATGTCTCGCAGCTCCGGAATGTTCGGCAGCAGCTCCCACATCACGTTCTCCACATGCTGAAGACTGACATCGGGCAGCAGATTTACCACGCCGATCAGCAAGGTCAGCAGCGGCACCATGGCCATGAGGATATACAGCGTCGTGTAACCCGCGTAGACGGACATCTCATGGTCAGCGTAAATCCGCTGGGTGTCGGCGGCCAGCATGGCGTAGCGCTTCAGCGCCCCCTTCTGCTTTTTCATGCGTCCAGCCAGCGGCAGGCGGCCAGGGCCGCAACGGAGCCGTCGGCCGCTGCGGTGGTGAGCTGGCGGACGGTCTTGGCCCGGCAGTCCCCGGCGGCGAAGACGCCTGCGCTCTTCGTCAGACAGTCCTCACCGGAGGCCGCATAGCCCGCTGCATCCAAATCCATGAGCCCGGCAAACACGCTGTTGTCCGGCTGATGACCCACGGCGACGAAGAGGCCCGTGACGCTGAGTTCCCGCTGCGCACCGTTCTGTTCAATGACAAGGCCGGAGAGCTCGTTCTCACCCAGCAGCTCCGTCACTCTGGCGTTCAGAATGAACTCCACATTTTCCCGCTTTTCCAGCGCCTCGACCAGCTTCCGCTCGCCCCGGAAGGAGTCACGGCGGTGGATCAGACAGACCTTGC
Organism: Oscillospiraceae bacterium; assembly: GCA_902785905.1. Taxonomy (GTDB): domain Bacteria; phylum Bacillota; class Clostridia; order Oscillospirales; family Oscillospiraceae; genus Limivicinus. Next base: position 3,044 of record CADAAM010000066.1, read on the forward strand.
GGCACTTTTCACTCAGCAGCAGCGCGTCCTGCAGGGCTGCGCTGCCCCCGCCGCAGACCGCGACGTCCTGCCCGGCGTAGAATGCGCCGTCGCACACCGCACAGAAACAGACGCCGTTTCCGACCAGCTCCTCCTCGCGGTCAAGCCCCAGCATGCGGGGTTTCGCGCCGACGGCGACGATGAGCGCGCGGCCCTGAAACTCCGCACCGGACTCGCACACGGCGGTCTTCACTCCATCGGGCTCGACGTGCAGAGCGGTGACCTCGTCCAGCTCAACCTCCGCGCCCTGCTCCAGGGCCTGCTCCAGCAGCTTGTCGCCGAGCTCTGTCCCGCTCAGGGAAATGAAGCCGGGGAAGTTCTCAACCTTGGGGCTCCAAGTGATCTGCCCGCCAAAGGCGTTTTTCTCGATGACCAGGACGCTCTTGCCGGCGCGCCTGGCATAGGTGGCGGCGGTCAGACCCGCAGGGCCCCCGCCGACAATGAGGATATCATAAAGCATATGTACGCTGTCCTTTCCGATTGGATAATATAATATGTTATTATAACATGGGATGCCCGTCAAATCCAGTCCTTGTTTGGGCTTCCTGCAATTTTGCCGGAAGAGCTGCCGGTTTTCTGTCGGGAGTGGTATACGTCTGGTAATTTGCGGGAGCGCGTGGTACAATTTTCCCGACAAGACAGGGAAGGGAGGCACGCTTGTGCACTATGTGGAAGCAAAAGGCCTGCTGACTGGCGGCAAGGGCTGGCTCGGGATGAATGTCTACCGCGGCTGTACGCACGGCTGCATCTACTGCGACAGCCGCAGCAAGTGCTACGGCTTCACTCATCCCTTTGAGGATGTGGAGGTCAAGCGCAATGCCCCGGCGCTGCTGGAGGCGGCGCTGCGCTCAAAGCGTAAGCCCTGCATGATCGGCACCGGAGCCATGTCCGACCCCTATATGCACTGTGAGGAGGAGCTCGGCCTGACCCGGCGCTGCCTTGAGATCATTCTCCGCTACGGCTTCGGCGCGGCGATCCAGACCAAGTCGGACCGTATCCTCCGCGACATTGACCTCCTGGACGAAATCAACCAAAGCGCCAAGTGCGTCGTGCAGCTCACACTGACCACCTGGGACGAGGCTCTCTGCCGCATCGTTGAGCCGAACGTCTGCGCAACTTTGCGCCGGGTCGAGGTTTTAAGGGAGATGCAAAAGCGCGGCATCCCCGCCGTCGTATGGCTCTCGCCCCTGCTGCCCTTCCTCAACGACACCGAGGAGAATGTCCGGGCAATTCTGGAGGCCTGCGCCGACGCCGGGGTGAAGGGCGTCATCTGCTTCGGCATGGGCCTCACCCTGCGCGAGGGCGACCGGGAATACTACTACGCCGCCCTGGACCGGCACTTTCCCGGCCTCAAGGAGCGCTATATCCGCATCTACGGCAATGCCTACGATCTGCCGAGCCCGAACGCCCCGGCGCTCGAAAAGCTGTTTCACCGATTCTGCGCGGAGCACAGCATGCTCCACACCCCGGAGGACTGCTTCGCGTATATGCGCGAGCTTCCGGAAAGGAATGAGCAGTTGAGCCTGTTTTAATGCGCAAAGCGAAGGATCTTTCCCCGGCTTGCCCGTCGGAGAGAGATCCTTCTCTGCGTTCAGAATGACAGGATTATATTATATTGTATATACGGCCACTTTGGACAGCTCCGTTTTCACATCGCCGTCATCGACGAAAAGCTCGCGCGTGAAAGCGACGTTTTTCTCCGCCATGCACAGCTCAAGGAAGCAAAGGAAGATACCCATGTCAATGCGGTTGAAGTAGGCGGCGGCCGCGGCGTTCATCATGCTGATGGTCGGCTTTTTCCGGCGATGGACGGTGAGCCTGTTTCCGCTCTGCTCAACATACCAGGGTTGGGAGTTGCAGGCGCTCGGCGCGAAGCGGGCGATCTCCGCAAGGCCAAACGTATCGCCTGACCAGATTTCGGAAACCTCCTTGCGTTTGGCCTTGAACATGTCTTTGCGGAAGAGGGAGGCGTCCTTTACCTTGCGGATGGCGATCATGATGGCGTAGTCGAGACCGTCAAAGCCCGGCTCATCCGGCTTGCCGATCCCGAACCACAGCGAGCCGATATCGTGCGCCGTGAGCCAGAGGTCGAGCTGCTCGCCGATATAGCCCGCGTTCATCAGCCAGTTATCCTTCTTCTCACTGTAGAGCATGACGCAGTACTCCGCGTCGTGCTTGAAGTTCACTTGAGCCGCCGGGACAATGCGAATGGCGGTGCGGATCTCCGGGTACAGGCGTTCAAAGCCGTCGAATGCCGCCCTGATTTCCGCAAGCTCCGCCTCTGTGAGCTTTTCCGAGCCCACGCCCCGGAACATGTGAAAGGACTTTCTTTTGGAAATGGCCTGATATAATGCTTTGTCCATATGGCGTTCTCCCTTCTCCGCACTGTGTAATCGATTACTTGCGATCGCAGCAATCGACGGATTTCATTCAATTCGTAAGCGTTTCTCTCAACGAGGCACGCCCCTGTTGGGAGCATCCCGCCCCCCTGTTCCATCAATACCACGAGCGCAGGTCCTTGTCAATCTGTTTTCTGCGCAAGTCAGCAGCCTGCTCGGGAAAAAACAGCAGCCGCCATCCTTTTGGAAAGCAGCTGCTGCGCTTGGCATAGATGCTCTCAGGCGAGAGCGTCATAGGTGAGCTCGCCGTCCTCAATGCCCAGGAAGAGGAGCTCCTCGTCAGCATCGGTGAACTGCAGCGTGAGCGGCGTGTCCTTCAGGCCGAGAACGGAAAGGGCGCGGACATAGAGGTCATAGGTGTCAATCTTGTCCTGGCGCACGGCGTCCCAGTTCTTTACGTCCTTGACGTTGTCGGCATTGATGCCTTTTTCCCACATATTGACGACGATGCTGCCGTCATCATAGTAGCTCACGTGCTTATCGGGGCCCCAGGTGCTGTTGAGATCCGCGTCCATCATCAGGGCGGCGTCTCTGACGCTCAGCTTGTGGGGCTGGATGGTGCACATGACGATAGAGGCGAGCGTGTAGACGTCGGAGTCGGAGACGCCATCGAAGACAAACTCCAGCGCGCTGCCGTCGTCGACCAGGATGACAACGGAGAGGCAGCCTTCGTCCTTCAACTCATAGACCAGCGCGTCGAAGCCGTTGATCCAGTAAAACCCGTCGCTCTCAGCGCCGCGTTCGGTGACATAGTCTTCCACGTCCCCCAGTTCCATTCCATCCACAAGAGCGACTGAGTTTACCTCGATGGCGGCGGCGCCGTCCTCGCTTTCAAAAACATAGTAAGAATCATCGGGGATATCCGTCTGCGCGGTCAGCAGATCCGGGACCCACAGATCCAGGTCGATATCGCCTACCTGGTAAAACTCGCCGGTGAGTTCGGCTTTCTCAATTGCCCGCTGGGCGGTGATCCAGCTGAGGGTTCTGGTGCCCTCGTCTTCATCGGCCATCGCGGCTGCCGAAAGGGTGAACAGCATGGTCAGTACAAGAATGGCTGCGAGTATTTTTTTCATGTGTTTTCTCCTTTGCAATCTTTTTAGCGTTGAGCTCCATGTGCGCGTCCAAGAAAAAATATAACACATTTTTTTAATAAGTACAAGGCTCATTAGGAGATTCTCCCTCCTGCTGCCGCTCTTCAAAAAGGCGGGAATAAACGCTTGCATCCTTTTTGCCCTATGTCAGAATTCACCGCTGCGCCTGTCTTTACCGGGGCGACGGGAGCACAGTCGGCTTCCGGATGGTTCGGGTCAGTATTTTCATGGTTTTGCAAGATTCTTGTTACACTGAGAAGTCGGTATTTCCTGCGGAAGAAGAAACACGGGCGAGTGCGCCGGAAGCCGTCAAGGCTGCTGCAAAAACTGCGCCATCATAACGCGGTATATGGTTGCCCATTGATAACGGGATATAACGTCCGCCAGAATAAAAGTCCAGCCCATCTCTGTTCAATCAGACAGAAATAGGCTGGTTTTTATCTCCGCTCAGGCTGCGGGGTTTAATCACGATTGTTCAGCTGCTCGATCGCCTTCTCATTCCACTTTCCGATTCGCTTCAGTTCAGCCTCTTTGTTCCATAGAAAGCTTGTCCGCATCTCCGTGCCCTCCCGAATGCGGACAAAGTTTTCCCAGTGCTTGTAAAAGATCGGGACGGACGGGACAAGAAGAATGAGCGTGCTTGCCAGCAGGTGCGTCTGCCAGCAGAAGCAGGCGGGAAATACAAGGGACATGGTTGGCGCTGCCAGACAGACATAGCGTGTGGCAAAGGCGATGATAATGGCCGCGGCAAGCAGCATCAGGAACCATTTCCAACTCCAGGCCAGTACCACGCCGCCCAGGCTTGCAAGTCCTTTGCCGCCCTTGAACCGGAGGAAAACCGGATACAAATGCCCGACAATGCAGGCTGCCCCCGCCAATGGCCCGGCGGTTACAAGATTGGGAAACAGCAGCTGGCAAATCTTCCAGGAAGCAAATGCTTTCAGAATATCCAGAATGGCCGTCATGAAGAAAGCGTACTTTCCAACGAGCAGAAAGACATTTGTCGCGCCGACATTCCCGGACCCTTCTTTCCGGATATCATAGCCCTTTGTCTTTCCAAACAGGAACGCCGGGCTGAAATTCCCGAGCAGATAACCAAGCAGGATACAGGCAAAGGCTTTGAATATGACCATAGGAACCCTCTCTTTTCGCTTAACCTATTGAAGATCGCAGATCATGTTCAACAGATCCAGATAGAAATCCTTGACGTCCCGCTTTCTGGTAAGCCCGCCGTGGATCATCATGTGATCGCCTATGAATGTCGGGCAGATATTCCATACGCCGGGCTGAATGCTGTTCCTGTTCAATTCCTGCTGCGGCTCTCCGAACGGCGCTTTCGCGGAAATCAAATTGACAAGACCATCGTTTTCATGCCACGCGCTGTCGATCACGGTTCCGCCCTTTGTGACGCCGGAGTAGCATCCGATCTGACAGGAGCGTTTGACAAAGAAGGGGTCGGTCAGCTTGAGGATCGGCCGGTGTGTACCGTCATTCGCCGCTTTTGTCGAGCTGCAGGGCACGGAGAAATAATAGACGCCGGGGAAGGTCGTCAGATGCCGGTTCATTTCCGCAGCGGCATCTATATGCATATCATAGTCGGCAAAGTCGCGCGGGTCTCTGCCGTCCCTCACAGGAACTACCCGCTTGCTCACGAGCTTCGCGAGTCGCGTGCTCCACCAGGGGGCTTTCACCCGGCTGGGGTCAAAGCCTGCGTCTTCAAGCATATCGTAAGCGGTCGTGCCGTTTAGTGGAGACGCAAGTACAACGATGCTGTGTATCCCGTCTTTGACGCCGCCGCGGAAAAAGGGCGACAAATCGTCAGCCGAAGTTCCTTCGATCTCTTCCTTTGCACCGTTCACAAGGATTTCCGAAAAGAGACGCACAGTTGCACCGCCGAAAGAATGCCCGATCAGGACAAGCTGCGTATCGCCGTCCCACGCGATCAGCGGATGATCCGAAAAGTCCCGGCCGAAGCGGTCATGGCCATATTTCCTGCTGTGACAGACGCCATAGTCCACTCTGGTTCCTTTAAGCTGCGCGTAAAGCTCACAGGCGCGGTCCCAGGCGCTCCCGTGGGGTGAAACCGAAGCCGCGGCGCATTCAAAGCCCTTGTCACGGAGGTACTGCATCAAATCGCCGCCCCGCATTCCCCAATAGGGCTTTTTCTGATACTTCTCATCATAGCTTCCCCATCCGGCAAGCCCATGGACAAAGATATATCGAAGCATGGTTTTACCCTCCATATTGCAATGTTTTGCATTACTATACCACAAAGCGCCTTCTTTTGGAATAGAGATCTTGCAGTTAGTTCTACCTGCGCTGCCCAATGGCCGCTGCGTTTGTCGTTCACGCGGCGGAGATAGCCTTTCTCCTGAAGATTTGTCATTTTGCGTTTGACTGTCCTCTCCGATTTTCAACAGCCGACGCGAGCTCCTTTTGCGTAATGGCAGGATTTCTCTTCACCGCTTTCAGTACGGCCGGTTCTTCCAAAGTGCCATTTTGGCACTTTGCGGTTGCTCTGCTCTATGCTCCGCATGGAGAAATGCTTCTTCAACTCATGCTGCGCGCAATGGTGCCGCGAAACGTCGGCGCACAGTGTGCGGCTGTCTGTCCTTTGCATAACACAACTCCTCCTGCAGATACTATCCGTGACAACAGATAGAAAATCAGGAGGAACTTTGTATATGAAAGCAACCGGAATCGTGCGGCGGATCGACGACCTCGGGCGCGTGGTGATCCCCAAGGAGATCCGCCGCACCATGCGCATCCGCGAGGGTGACCCGTCACAGACTCAGCTTCTCTATGTTAGATTTAGCCAAGCGCATGGGTCTGGAATAGTACATATTGACGAAAATTGTCCGTTCTACCATGCACATCCGCGAGGGGTGAAACAGCAAAATTTGGTAAAATATAGAAGGAGGACGCACGATGCGGAGACTGATTTGCTGCGATTATCATGAAGATTCCGAGAGCGTGGAGCTGCGCTACACGGATGGAACGCTGATCGATATCGACTGCCTGGGCGTCGAAGATGAAATCGCCCGGAACAACGACGAGCGTTCCGAACTGGCTTGGCTGCTCCGCCATGATCCAATAGGCTACGCCGATCTGGTGCTGAACGGCTGCATCCGGTACTATCTGGACAAGGTTACGACCTGTCGCCCGTTGGAGGAACATAACTGAAGAATACCGGCGCAGTGCTGTTATCATGACAGTACCGCGCCGGTTTCTTCAACTATGATTGTTCTTCTCTGGGAAGCTCATGCTTTGTAAGCCTTTTCGGAAACGGACCCTCAGCCTGAAACGGTATCCCGAGTTCCTTCAGGACGGCTTCAAAGGCATCCGTATATTTCTTCTCATCCAGAAGCTGCATGAAACTGAGAAAAATCCTGTCTCCCAGAGAGGATACTTCGAGCAGCACATGGCCTTCCACGATGAACACAAAGGAATCCATATAGTCCGCGACTTCGCCCCAGTCCATCCAGCCTGTATAGTTGGCAATAAAGGTCCCGTGCTGGGCGTTTTTTCCGGCGAAGGGATCATGCTTTTTGAAAAAGCAGAATTCTTTCCTCAACTCCGCAAAGCTGACACTGGGATCGGTCTGGAGGGCGATCTGCCCTCTTGTCATGGTCCCGAGCTTTTCCATATCCCATTGTAACTGCTCGCGCGTATAATCCAAATGGACATGGCTGAGCAGATCAATATGGCTGTGCGGCATGCCGAGACTTGCGGTGGGGTTGTGCGCCGTCTCTCCGCCGATGACACGGATCTTCTCCGGGAGCACCTTGTCCAGTGCCTTTGCCATCACAACAAGGAAGAAGGAGGCAACACTGGAGTCGTTGTTCTTTACAAAGGACAGGATATCCTTCTGGGCGAATGTATAGAGCCGAAAATTGGGCTTTCTCTTAAACGGATTATACATACCGTTGAGATAATCCAATCCCAGAACTGCCGGCTTTTTGCTCTTGTAGCGGAAGATCGGCTGCTCAGTTCCCAGCATCTCAATTGTCGGCTCCTCTGCCTCACCCGGAAGCAGAGGGCTGTCCGGCTTTCGTATCGTCGGGGCGTTCGGCACAACATGGTATTTCTCTATGATGTACTGATACACAGTGGTCATCACCCAGGGCTGTGCGCCTCTGCCGCCGCACAGGGCATGGCTGATATAGAAGTTGATCTCCCGGCCTTCGCACTGCACAAACAGCAAATGCCCGTTCACAGCACGGCTTCCAAGCCTGGGAAGATGTCTTTTCCTCCCGAGGATCACGACTTCCTCCGGATTCGATGCAAGGACATAGCCGCCATCTTCATCCAGGCCGACCCTGACAGAAAAATAGGGATATCGTTTTATGGCAATATTCACGGCGGACCTGAGCTTTTTCACATCCACCTTTTCCTTCATCACGACGCGAATACGCATAATCATGGCGAAAATGGATTCGTCCTTATATAGTTTGAATGTATTGAGGCTGTATTTCATGCAGATGTCTCCTTACGCATCACAGCTTGCTGAATCAGCAGAAATGGATCGGTTTTTATTCACGCGCATATCAGTGAAAAATGGAATCAAAGCCGGTCTGTTCCAGAATTTCTCTCACGGCCTCGGTTTCACCGTAAAGGGAAACCCCGCGCGTGCAGGCCTTGTGCATGATCAGCAGCACACGCAGGCCGGCAGAGGAGATGTATTCGAGGCGGCTGCAGTCCACCTCCACGGCATCCAGCGCCCGCTCTGCCTTCGTCTTTTCAAAAAAAGACAGCAGGCTCGGCGCGGTGATCGTATCAAGCCGCCCCGTGAGTGCCAGAGACAGCGTGCCTGACTGCATGGCGGCATCGGCATGAAAGCCCTTCGTTTCCGTGGAAGGAAGCGCCACTGCCGCCCCGCTCGGGGTGATTTTCCAGAAGGCGCAATGCTTCATGCCCTCACATACCGCGGCGGCCTGCTCAGAGGTAACCCTGTCCAGGGAATCCAGCTTCGGCATGTTTTCGCCGATATTCACACGCTCGGCCTTCAAACCGTGCTTTGCAAGAAAAGCCATCGCGTTCCTGATACTGCCCTCCATATCCGCAGGAGAGGCAATCAGTGAGTTCTTTCCGATCTCCACGTCGGACTTATCCTTCGTCTGCTGCGTCGCATTCTTCATGATCTCCATGAAGCGATCACCCACCAGTGCGCGCATGACGAGAACATACTGAAGGGAGCATTCCACGTCGGCCGTGTACCAGCAGCCACCCTTCTTCTCCAGGATACGGCGGATATTGTCGCAAAGTGCCCCGGCCTCCGAATCGGTAAAGTACATCAGCAGGCCCTCGGTGGTGATAGTGACGGGACTGTCGATGTCCTCAAGCGCCTTTTCCATCGAGGTATAGTTAGTCGCGTCTACTTTCCGGAAGTGGGAAAACTTCCTCTGCTCCGCCGGGATCAGCGCAAGGATTTTCTCCGCTGCTTCCCGAATGACCACCGGAAGATCCAGAGCATAATAGGGTAAGCCTTTCCTTGCAAATTCGATCGCCCGCGGCGTATATCCGCAGGGCATATCCACCAGCGTACAGCCAGATTTCTCCGCCAGACATGCCATCGTGCGGTAACGGCATTCCAGCATGATCGTGCCGCCCAGCACCTGTTCCGGCGACGCTTTCGTGTTGGCGCTGTTTTGCGTAGCTTCCAGCGTAAGACCCATGCTCTTCGCCAAGGCGGCCGCATCCCTGTCGCCGTTTGCGGCCAACTGAAACAGCGTCATCTTGGCTGTGTTGAACACGGGATTCACTTTTTCAAGAAGCGTATAGTCAACAGCGCCATGTATTTTCCATAATAATCTCTCCTCAAGGTTCTGTTTGTACATCTTGCAGACCGGGCCGTAGCAGTTCTCCGCAGCTTCGGAACAGATCGCGGATTATTATATATGAACAGTAGGTAAAAAGCAACCGCTTCGACCGACTTATCAGAAGAGTAGTTTTTGACGGATGACGGCGGCAAAGCGCACATCGTTGTGAGTTTGTTGATAGTAATATTGTGTGCTGCGCAGAGAATGAGAATTATGTCCTATGACAGGACATAGCAAAATATCGTGTTTGGGTGAGGTTATGGATAACGACAAGGATTTGCTGATCGCATCAGCAGCGCGGCTTAACAGTATGGGTATCGACCAGCGCTGCACACTTCCACATAGTCAAGCTCTATCTTTCTGCAAACAGAAAAATATTAATCTACTTTGATATTTTTCCGTTTGTGTTTGACTTTTTTCCGTTATCCTCCGCAATTTCGGAGAGCCCTGCATCCGCCTCGAGAGCCCGGAACGAAAGGATCCCTGGAGCAACCGATCCGGCAGGTTCGCTGCTGCCAGGATGTCAAACAAGAGCGAGACAGATTTTTATAACGTAGAATATTACGTGTTAAATTCACTTTTCAAATTTAATAAGTAAGATATTGCTTTTTAATGTTCTTTCGGATATACTAAAGACGCCGGAGGTGGCATCTTATGAAAATCACATTCTACGCCTCAACGAATGAAGTCCTTTCGGAATTGGGCCGCCGTATCAAGTCCGCCCGAATTGCTCTGCCCGCGACACAAAAGGAAATGGCCGAAATGACCAACCTGTCTCAAAAAACGATCAGTAATCTGGAAACGGGAAAAGACGTCTCCTTTTCGACGGTGGTCGAGGTGCTTCGCGCGCTGGGGCTGCTGCAGAGTCTGGAGCTGATGGTCCCTGAGCAGGGGCCGCGCCCAAGTGAGATCGCGGCGCTCGGAAAGCCGAGAGAGCGCGCCGGCAGAAGGGCAAAAGAGAAGCCGGAAGCGCAATCCGGCTGGAAATGGGGGGATGAGGAATGACGGCTGCAGAGGTCAGACTGTGGGGAACGAAAATCGGCACAGTCGCCTTTGACGAGGAAAACGGACTCGGCAGCTTTGAATACGATCCGGGGTTCCTCCCTTCAGGGATTGAGGTTGCACCGATCGCCATGCCGCTGTCCCGACGCGTCTATACCTTCCCGGAGCTCGCGCGTCAGAGCTTTCATGGCCTGCCCGGTCTGCTTGCCGACAGTCTGCCGGATAAGTTCGGCAACGCAGTCATCGACGCCTGGCTGCGGAGCCAGGGCAGAAGCCCGGAGTCCTTTAACCCGGTCGAGCGGCTCTGCTACACTGGCAACCGCGGCATGGGAGCTCTGGAATACGTACCGGCGCGCGGCCCCAGCGCGACAGAATCGGAGAGCATCGAGATCGAGAAGCTGGTGCAGCTTGCATCAGACATTCTGCGCTCCCGTGAGGATATGCATGTTGTGATCGGGGAAAATGCCATGCAGGAGATCATCAAGGTCGGTCTGCGGGCGGAGCCAGGGCAAAAGCGGTCATCGCGTGGAACGAGCAAACAGGCGATATTCGTTCCGGTCAGATCGAGGCGGGCAAGGGTTACGGTTACTGGCTCATCAAGTTCGACGGTGTGAGCAAAAACGGCGACAAAGAGGGCGACGATGCTCCGCAGCATACGAGAATCGAGTATGCCTATCACTTGATGGCGAAGGATGCCGGGATCGGGATGAATGAGTGCAGGCTGTATGAGGAAAAGGGCCGGTATCATTTTATGACGCGGCGCTTTGACCGTGACCCTTTGACCGGCGGCAAATGGCATATGCAGTCTTTGGGTGCGATGGCGCACTTTGACTTCAACCAGCCCCGGAGATCTGCCAATTTTACCGCCGGATGGTGTTCAACGTACTTGCCAGAAATCAGGACGACCATGTGAAAAACATTTCTTTCCTCATGGATCGCGCCGGGCACTGGAGCCTGGCCCCGGCCTATGATGTAACCTATGCCTATAATCCGGACGGCATGTGGACGGGTACACATCAGATGAGCGTCAACGGAAAGCGGGATGCCATCACGCGGCAGGATCTGCTGGCCTCGGCAAAGCTGATGGGGGTCCGGAAGCACGACGCGGAGGAGGCGATCGCCGCAGTTCAGGCAAGTCTTGCCAAGTGGAGTTCCTTCGCCGAAGAAGCAAAGATACGGGAAGCCGTTGCCATGCGGATTGCAAAACAGTTTGTGGACGTTTAATTTGGTATATTTTCGGAAAACGTGATGATCATCACGGAATCTCACAATGATTTCGTGATTTTAGCTTGGCTAGGGACTAATACTGATCCGGGATCGCCTGTACTGCCGTACCGCGATCCCGGATCATTCTATGTTGAGGTTTGCAGATCTGTCAGAAAAAGTGCATCGTTTTTCTGACGAACAATTGTTTGACACGAGATCAATAAACCCTTCGTTGTAGATAGAATAGACTATTTACAACGAAACGGATTCAATATCTCCTCCTGGTGATTTAGGTTCAGGCTAAATCAGTGCCCTCATCGACCCGATCATATAGAGCGGGATGTTGCGGACTTCCTTTCCGTTTACTTCGTCCTTCATCGAAGTCTTGACCGAAACGGGCGGCGCGTACTTTTTTCGGTACTCGGCCAGAGAACGAGCCCTCACATTGCTTTCAGCCTTTACCTCAATCGGTACAATATGATTACCGCATTGAATAATAAAATCGACCTCGGCGCTATTGCCGGAAACCCAATAATAGGCTTTCTCATCCACATGCTTGACCAGTTCGCCAAGTACGTAGTTTTCCGTCATGGCGCCCTTGAACTCGGTATAGATTTCAGACGCATCCAGCACCACCCCGGCCGGAAGCCGTGCTAATCGGCGCAGCAGGCCTACGTCGCAGAGATAGAGCTTGAAGCTGGTGGCATCCGCATAGGAAGAAAGCGGCATAAATGGTTTTTCCACTTTACAAACCTGATAGACAAGGCCTGCACGTACCAGCCATTGCAACGCGTCTTCCAGATCCTTGGACCGCCAGCCCTTTTTCACATGGCTGAAGATGAATTTGCTGTTGGGCTTGGCAAGCTGCTGCGGTACGGAAGCCCAAATTGCGGAGAGCTTGGGAAATTCACTCGGCGGAGCATGCTTGGCAAAATCCAGCTCGTAGCTGGAGAGAATGTCCTGCTGAACTGCTTCGACTTTTTGCAGATCCTTTGTTTCACACCAGGTGGAGACCGCTTCAGGCATCCCGCCGACCACGTAGTACTGCTTCAACGCCGTGCGCAGCTTTCCGCCGATCAACTCTGATATGATGTCTCCCGGCTGTAAATGGATTAGATAATCCGCGAGCAACTCTTCACCGCTTGCGGCAAGGAACTCATAGAAAGACATGGGATAAAGCGTGTGAATATCTACTTTTCCAACAGGGAATGACTGCTCGGCGTGGATGGCAAGGCCAAGAAGAGAACCCGCGCAGGCCACATGATATTCCGGCGCGTTCTCGCAAAAGTATTTCAGCGCTGTGATCGCCCTGGGACATTCCTGGATCTCATCGAAAATGATCAGTGTGCTGCCGGGCGTAATCGTTTGACCGAGAAACAGACCCAATTCAAATAAGATTCGTTTTACATCATAGTCCTGCTCGAAAATGGAGCTCAACGATTTCGTTTCCTCAAAATTGAAATAGGCAACGTGGGAATAGTTTTCCTTCCCAAACGCTTTGAGAATGTATGTTTTTCCGCATTGACGCACGCCCTTCAATACCAAGGGCTTACGCTTTGGCTGCTCCTTCCACACAAGCAGCTCATTTGAAATATCTCGTTTCATGACGTAACCTCCTGACTGGGAAGTAAGACCATTGTAGCCATATCGAAGGGAAATGTCAACAGCTCAACGTTTTTAAATATGAAAAAACGTAGATAAACTACGTTTTTTGACATTTATTATCTTCCTTTGGCGCTGAACTAAATATTGGTTCTCTGTTTGGAGTAGGAGAACAAGCTGCCAAGATAAGCATACAGTACGCTTTTCGAGTCGAAAAATAGAGGTTAGAAAATCCAGTATTTTCAATGGGTTTGGGCCGAGCGAGTGTGCGGTGAGTGTATTCATATTCCGGGCGATCTTTTGCTTTTCAAGGTTATTGATGTGCCAATTTAATCCCGAATCAAGACGCAGCATTTCTCTGGCACATCAATAATTCTTGTATTCAGGTTTGCAAGTCGGTCCAAAATCACTTGATGCAAAACACCGCGTACAGCGGAACCGACATAATCCCGTTCTCAAAGCCGAAGTTCCGCTGAGAGATCCGGATCGAATACGCAGACTTATGACACAAGCTGGAAAATAATGCGAAAAAATATGATTTTTCACACCATTTTCTGGCTTGTTTCCTCAAAAAACAACATTGTTTTCCACGTTGGCTCATTGAAACGCGCATTTCCGCAGACGAGGCTTCGGAAACACCACAGCAATTGCAGCCTGCCACAGTAGGAGCTTGTCGCAGAATTGGTTTTCTAATTTACGAGAGCTCGACCTGCACTTCCCAATAGCCGTTTCGCTTGCCGCCTTCGCGGCGAAGATAGCCTTTTTCTTGAAGCGCAACTGTGCGCGTCTTGATCGTGCGCTCCGATTTGCCGATTGCTGCGGCAAGATCTTTCTGTGTAATCGTCGGATTCGCCGCAATCACGCGAAGCACAGCCAACTCTTCCAACGTGCAGTCCAAAGTGCAATTATTGCACTTTGACGCTTCCGCCGTTGCACTTTGGATCGGAGCATCGGCTTTGTACTCCTCATGGAGATAGCGGTTTTCAATTCATGCTGCGCGCCAAGCAGGAGGTTTTCAAAGAACTTCTCCAAATACTCGCTAGTGGCATGGATGCCCTTTTGCAGATTGTTGTAGTTGGCTCGGACGAGCGCGTTGCGGAAATACCAGGAGTTGGCCACGAACACTCTACAGAATCAAATCAAAAATTGACTATATCCTGCGGCAGCAAAACAAGGCGGCCGAGCAGGATAACAAAACCAATCAAGAAAAGGAGGAATATCTATAAGTAAAAAGAAGATCAGCCAGGGAACTTCAATCGCGCAGCCCCGGCTGAATAAGAAAAGAAAAAATTGGAAGAATAACAGGGGAGGTGAGCCTGATGGAAATGGATGTTCGAGATAAGGAAAAGCGCGTATACATCTGGCTCACCCACGGCGAGAGTCAGAACGCCGAGCTGAAGGAATCCTTGAAGGAGCTTTACAAGGAATACAAGGCCAAAAAATATCTGGTCGCGGTATTCGAGTCCGGCACGGAGGATCTGGAAGGTCTGACACGTGATCTCCTGCGCTACAACCGCGTCCGGCTGCGTGAGCTGGACATTAAAAAAGAAAAGGCACACGATTACGCCAGATAAAACGGGGAGGGGCCGTCTCAAAAGGCAGGCCTGAAAAAGAGTAAAATAACGGCAGCCGTCCCTTGAAAGAGGGACGGCTGCCGGCTTAATATTGAAAAGCTATCCGGGAGCACTGCTGTTTTGCGGTACTCTCACGATGTTTTCCGCATTATTTTCTGAACAGCGGGTAATCGCTGTCAAAGGGGTAGGCCTGCACATCCTGGTAGACGCCTGTCTCCGGGTCATCCTCCTGAAGCTTGATGTACAGGTACAGCTCATGCTGGGTAATGGTGCCGTCCTGGTTCATATCGGCAGGCATGCTGTCGTCAGGGCCGTCCACACCGTCGGCGATGTATTTCACGAAGTAGTTGCATGTATCGCCCGGCATACCCCAGCTCGTAAAACGGTAGCGGGCGGCGGTGAGAACCTGGAAATCCGGCAGGCGCAGCTCACCCGTTAGTAAGGTCTCGTTTTCGCTGATCTCGAGACCGTCATTCGGGTCGTACTCGTACCATTCATCGCCCCACTCGTCCTCGTCGTAGTCGCCCTCATAGAATTCGGAGATGTTCTCCTCGTCCGGGAAGGCCGGGTCATAGATCGTGCTGCCGGAGCCGCAGGAGCCCAGCCAAACGATCTTCGTGCCCCTGATCTTCTCCAGCTCCGCGGCCAGATCTTCGATCATAAGATTCCCGTGCTGCTTGTTGGGGATCTCAATCGTCGAGAGACTTCCCGCATAGCGGCCAGTGTAGCTTACGTCTCCATGGGTGGCGATAAAGAGGAGGGAGACGTCGTTGTCGTCGGCGTTGTGGAAGGTCTCCCGGATCGCGGAGAGAATGTCATCACGGCTCAGATCCTGCCTGCGGGTGACGGAATAATAGCTGCCGCTGGGAGTTTTGGTGTTTTCCAGCATCTCCGTCAGCAGCTCCACGTCGCCGTAATTGCGGGCGGCATACATGCTGCCCCTGAAGTTTACCTCGCCGATGAGCAGCGCACGGTAGGCAACATCATCCTGCGCCTGGAACGTGATGGTCTGCGGGGGCGTAGTATTGTTCCAGGAGCCGCAGCGCGCTCGTACGCGGAAGGTCGCCGTCTGGCCGGGTTCAAAGCCGCCCAGATCCATATAGTTCCTGCTGAGGCCCTCGGCAATGCAGGTCTCATCGCTGCCGAGGCGCACATACACATCATAGACGCAGCCGTACAGCGGCGTCCATTGCAGGTTCACCATATCGCCGTGTGCTTCGCAGGTCTCGAACTTCAAATCGGGGCCGGCTTCGGTGGCCTTGACCTCAATCACCGGACTCCAGTACTCGTAACCCGTGCCGAGGATGCGGGCCCTGACCTGAAGGTAGCGTGCTTCACCCACAGGGAAGCCGCCGTACAAGGCGATAGACGTGTCCTTCCTGCTGCCTGCGATCAGGGACAGATCCTTCTCGCTGTCACCCAAATATATGTCGTATACGGCGTTATAAATGGGCTCCCAGCTCATCTTGACGCTGTCGCCATCGAGCGAGTACTGCTCCATCTTGAAGCTCGTTTTCGTCTCATCGGTGGTGATGTGGATGGAATCGGAGAAGTACTCCTCATCCCTGTCGGTCATGCGGAGCAGGAAGGAATAGGTGGTGTTGGGGTCAAGACCGTAGACCGTGCGATTCCAGCCGCCTGTGAAGCGGTCGATCACGACCCATTCGCCGCCCTCCTCAAGCTGCGTGTTGAACGCCCACTGATACAGCTCATAGTTTTTATCCGTACCCATAAAGCCCCATTCAAGGTAAATGGTGTCGCCGCTGACGGCCTTGCACTTGTCCGGCCAGAAGCTGAGCGTGTCGCTGTAGCGTCGAATAGTCACAGCGTCGCTGGGGGTGGAAGACGAGCCGTCGACAATGGCAGAGACGCGAAAGCGCGCAAAGCCCACTCCTTCCGTGTTGGTGTAGCGGAGCACGGGACCGGTCTCATCCAGGATGGGCGTCCAGTAGCGCTCACGCTCGCGCATTTCCCAGAAGTATTCCGTGGGCTCCTTGTTGTAGATGTAGTCTGCCGTCAGAGTTGCGGTCTGGCCGTAGAGAAGGCTCGTTGAGTCGACGTCCAGAAAGGGTTTGATATAATCAAAATCCATCCCGTTTTCCAGGCACCACTTTTCGGCGTAGGTGCCGGGGGAGCAAGTGAAGGCGGTGCCTTTGTCAAAGGCGTCGGGCGCAATGTATTGAAGCGTCTCCGGCAGCCAGAACATATTTACCCCGGTGCCCGCAAAAGCGCGGGAGCCGATTTTTTCGATCCCGTATAGGAGGTCATAGTTTTTCGGCATAGGCACGCCCTCAAAGGCGCTGTCACCAATTTCCTTCAGACCGCGGGGCTGCCGGAACTCAGCCCAGGCCTGGGCACTGAAACAGCCGAACACCAGCACGGCAATCAGCAGCAGGGCCAATTTGCGTACATGTCTCATTTATGGTTCTCCTTTGATGATTATGTCATACAGTCGATTGCGAAACGCCGGTTTTGCAATCGGGAACTCGCGCTCATCGCGGGCGGCGGGCTGATCTGGCTTTCTGCATATCGTTTCGCCGACCGAGCATTCATTCCCTCCGGCAGAATAATTCAAAAGTAATTATAATGACTATCTGATGGCGAAACGCCGTAAGGCGTTCCGCCGAGCAGCAATGCTGCTCAGCGCCGCAATAAGGCTGCGGCGCCAGATATTCATTGCAATGAGCATCGCGAGAATGATTCAAAGAATCATTCTCCGCCAAACGTATCGTTTGGCGGAGAAAACAATCGAAAACTCGATTGTTTTCTCCATGCGATAATCATTATAGGGCAGCATTCGCAAAAAAGCAAGGCGAAATGCATGAGGCTCAATGCAGCCGCTGGAAATAATTCTATATTTCTATATTTTTTTCACACAACGCAGAAAGGGAGAGGCATAGTTTTCGACATTATATAATTCCTCTTGCAATCCCGAAAACTTGTGATACAATATTATCAGCGAATAAAGATTGAAAGGAGGAACGATTTGTGATAGAGACCTTTGACATTGCCGGTTACTGCCGAATCTCTGTAGACGAAGAGCTGGATCGGGACAATACCTCGATTGAGAACCAGAAGGCGATCATTGAGGATTTCGTCAAAGAAAAATTTCCCGGTAGCAGCCTGACCTTTTTTGAAGACCGTGACCGCTCCGGGTACACCTTTGAGCAGCGTGAGGGCTATCAAAAGCTGCGCAAGGGGCTGCTCAATCACACATATGATATCCTTGTGGTCAAGGACTTCTCCCGATTCTCCCGCCGCAACAGCAAGGGCTTAGGGGAACTGGAGGATCTGCGCGACGCCGGGGTGCGCATCATCTCCATAGGCGACGGGATCGACTTTCCCAACGATGACCAGTGGCTGAACATCCAGCTTCGCTTTCTCATGAACGAGATGCCGGTCACCGACACCTCCAAGAAAGTCCGCGCCGTGGTGAGCCGCCGCCAGAAGGATGGCAAATGGATCTGCGCCGCGCCCTACGGCTATAAGGTCAATGCCCGGCAGGAGTTTGAGATCATCCCGACCGAAGCGGAGATCGTGCGCAAAATTTATGAGCTGTACATCGACGGCTGGGGCTATAAGCGCATCGCCAACTACCTGACCGACGAGGGAATCCCCACGCCCCGCATGTCCGAGCGGGAACGCAAAGAGGCCGAGGGCAAGGAATATAAGCGCCCAGTCAGGGCAGAGTGGGCCATCGTATCCGTGCAGGGCATCTTGGAGAATGATTTTTACATCGGCACACTGCGCCAGAGCAAATACACCCGGCAGAAGATCAACGGCAAGGATGTGAAGAAGGACGAGGGCGAGCAGATCGTCATCGAGAACCATCATCAGGCGATCATCAGCTACCGCGACTTTCGCATCGTGCAGGAGCTGCGGAAATCCCGATCCAAGAGCGACTACCGGGGCTTAAAAAAATACGAGAACACCTATACCGGTTTTCTCGTGTGCGGGGACTGCGGCAGCCCGATGTTCTCCATGAGCCGGGCTGACCTTCGGGACGCCTACCGATGCGGCACCTACCACCGCCGTGGTCTGAAAGGCTGCACCAGCCATTACATCCGCGTGGACACGCTGGATGAAGTGGTGAAGGACTATCTGCGAAAAGTGCGGGAGACCTCGGCGCAGATGATCGAAAAACTCCAGGCCGATATCCAGAAGCAGGACAAGGACCTGGAGGAAAAAGAGCTCGTCGCGGACAACATGGAAGAAGTCCTCGAAGAGCTGCAGGAGGAGCTGCGGATCGCCAAGCGGCAGCGGATACGCGACCTGACGAAGCGCCCCCAGAACGAGGCCATCATCAACGAGACCTACGATGAGATGGAGGCGGATATTGAAAACCGCATTTCCTCGCTGAGCAAACAGATCGAGATGACCAAGGATCGGGAGAACACGATCATCCGCGTCAACCGCGCGGCCAAGACCGCCATCGAGGTCTTTGACGAGATTCTGGAGAAGGACAAGCTTGATCCGAAGGATCTGCATCTTATCATCGACAAGATCTATGTCTATGAGGACCATGTGCAGGTCAAACTCAAGGCCGACATCGACAGCATCCTGCGCTGCGGCATGCTGCCCGAAGACCCGGAGGAAGCCCCACAGGAAGTAAATGTAGGCGAAAAGTTGGAGAAATCGAGCTTAAATTTTAATTCAGGCACGAAAGACAGCTTAAATGTCACAATAGTCCAGAGCGCGGAGAAGCGCTCGGACAAGGTTTTTCGTGCCAATGTTATCTGTGACGGTGACCCGCTGGAGATTTTCACGGATAAGGACGGGGAGTTGATTTTTAAGAAATATTCCCCTATCGGGGAACTGGGGGACTTTGCGGGGCAGCTGTGCGACAGCCTGCGCCGCTCCACCGATGCCATCGCCGCCGTGTGCGACCGAGACGCGGTGATCGCCATTGCGGGCGGCGGCCGACGGGAGCTGCTGGATAAGCCGGTCAGCCAAAAGCTCGGGGAAGTGCTGGAGGACCGCGCCCTCTACCGCCATGTGGGCGGGGGCGGGATCAGCGTCTCGGAGGCGGACGAGAAATACGTCGTCTCCGTCGCCGCGCCCGTGATCTCCGAGGGCGACGTCATGGGCGGGGTGCTCTTCGTCGCTCCGAAGGATGCTCCGCCCGCGGGCGAGATCGAGTGCAAGCTGGCCCAGACGGTGGCGGCCTTCCTCGGCAAACAGATGGAGAGCTGAAAAAGCTGCCATCCTGAGGAAAAGGAAGGATCTTTCCCGCAATTTTTCGGAAAAGATCCTTCACTTCATTCAGGATGACAGCTTTTATTTATCCCTGTTTCTCTCCGCCCTTTGGCTTGGGCTTGCCATGGTAATAGCGGCGGCGGTTGGGTTTGGGCTTTGCGCCCTCCTCCTTGACGGGGTGGACCACCGAATGAGAGGGCTGTTCCTTCTTCGGGTGTTCGGCCCTGGGGGCAGGACTGCCATCAACGCCGTGGGCCTTGACTTCAACCTTGGCGGCCTTGACGTGGTTCTTGCCGCCGCGATGGGAACGGCTTCCGCCCTGCTTCTCGGTGGGCTTGTCCTCTGCCTTGGGCGCAGGCTTTTCCTCGCGCTTCACCTCGGCCCTGACCTCGGTACCGGCCTCGCCTCCGCGGGGCTTTCTGGACCTTCTGCGGCGGCTGCTCTTCTTCTGCTCCTCCGCCTCGGCGGGGGCAGGCGCGGCGGCCGGGACCTCCAGCAGGCGCGGATCATTGTACTGCGCTTCTGGGAACCAGGTGTTGACCTCGGGCTCTTCGGCTTCGGGCTCGGGCTCCGGTACATAGCGGAAGGTGGACACGGGCGCTTCCCCGTCGCGGGGTCTGCCGCCGGGGACAGCGCAGAGCTCATTGGACTTGTAGAGATGCAGGGAATCGTCGCCGTCATCGTCAAGCCGGACCTTCACGGTCTGGCGCAGAAGGTTGACCTGCACGGCAGTGCCGAAGCCGTCCTTCGTCTCAACAAAGGCGCCCTGCTTCGGAACCTTCTTGATCAGGTCCTCGTACGCCTCCTGCTCGTAGCGCAGGCAGCACATGCTGCACCTTTGCCATTTTGGTGGAGACGGGCTGGAAGTCGTCCAAAAACTGGCTGCAGCAGTAAGGGCGGCCGCAGATGCCGATGCCGCCGATCATCTTGGCTTCGTCGCGCACGCCGATCTGCCTGAGCTCGATGCGATTGCGGAAGATGCTGGCCAGGTCCTTGACGAGCTCACGGAAATCGACACGCCCGTCGGAGGTGAAGAAGAACATGGTCTTCGTCCCCTCAAAATTGCACTCCACATCCACCAGCTTCATGTCCAGCCCGTGCTGGGCAATCTTCTGCTGGCAGATCTCAAAAGCCTCCTTCTCGCGCTGCACATTGAGCTGGGCGATGCGCAGATCGTCCTTTGTGGCAATGCGCTGCACAGGGCGCAGGGGCTGGACAACGGCGGTGTCCGCGACAGCATGGTTGCCATGGGCACAGTCGGCGATCTCAAGGCCCTTGGAGGTCTCCACGATCACCTTGTCGCCGGTGCGCACGTCAAAACCGTTGGGGGAAAAGTAATAGCACTTGCCCCGATTTTTAAATCTGATACTGACTACTTCAATCAATTGCGTTTCCTCTGTTTCCGACGGGCAGGGCGTCCACCGCCAGCAGCCCGAAAAGTTGCTTCACATTCGTATTGACCTTCAGATACGCCGTACAGCGGTCAGCCAGCCCGCACAGCCGCAGCAGATCAGCCCAGAAAGGCCGCCATGGTCTGGGCGTCGATCCCCTCGTTCTGGCTGCACCAGCGGAAAAGCTGCGCCAAGTCCAGCGTGTTCACAGCCTTGAGATACCCCGAGGCCAGAGCCTGCGCCTCCTCCGACGGGGCGTCTGCCTCCGCGCCCGCGAGCTTCACCGTCGCGCAGCGGGAGCGCACTGTCGCCAGAAGCTGCATGGGTTTGGTCGCGCACAGAAGGAACACCACCCCGGCGGGCGGCTCCTCCAGGAGCTTGAGCGCCGCGTTCTGGGCGGCGGGGTTCATGGTCTCGGCCTCGTCGAGAATATAGACCTTGCGCGCGGCCTCGTTCGGCAGCACGACGGCGTCGGCGGAGAGCTCGCGGATCTGGTCGACGGTGATGTTCTGCTTCTTCTTCCCCTTGTCGTCCGCGAGCCGCCCGATCGTCACGACGTCCGGGTGGACGCCCGCTTCAACTTTGCGGCAGTCACGGCAAATGCCGCAGGGCTTCTTGCCCGTGCCGCTGCACACCGCGGCTGCGGCCAGCTCCTTCGCTTTTTGCAGCGCTGCTTCCGCCGAAGGGGCGCAGATCAGGCAGGCATGGGGGATACGGTCGCCTGTGTTAAGCTCGATTTCCGGCATGCCGTCCCCGCCTTTCTCCGCGCATCTGATGTCAAATCAAGATATTATACCCGTAAAACAGCGCCGAGTCAATCATTCCCGCGTATTCCCCGCGAAAAAAGATTGACAAGCACGGAAAAACTGATATAATGCAATCACAATTGAACACCTTATCAAGAGCGGTGGAGGGAACGGCCCTGTTGACGCGCCCCGGAACCGGGGCGCGTTTTATGCTCCCCGCTTCTGTAAGGGAACCTTTAAGAAATATACTATTTGTAACTGGAGGATATGGAAATGAGCCACTTTTTATTTACATCCGAATCCGTGACCGAGGGACACCCCGATAAAATCTGCGACCAGATCTCCGACGCGGTTCTGGACGCCATTCTGGAGAAGGACCCGATGGGTCGCGTCGCCTGCGAGACGACGGTCTCGACCGGCCTTGTGCACATCATGGGCGAGATCAGCACCGACTGCTACGTGGACATTGCGAAGATTGCGCGCGGCGTCGTGCGTGACATCGGCTATGACCGCGCCAAGTACGGCTTCGACTGCGAGACCTGCGGCGTGATCCTGAACATTGACGAGCAGTCCGGCGACATCGCCATGGGCGTGGACAAGGCATGTTCGGCTACGCCTGCGACGAGACCCCGGAGCTCATGCCCCTGCCCATCTCGCTGGCGCATAAGCTCGCCAAGAAGCTCACCGAGGTACGCAAGAGCGGGGAACTGACCTATCTGCGTCCCGACGGCAAGACCCAGGTCACCGTGGAGTATGACGAGGATCGCCGCCCCGTGCGTGTGGACACGGTGGTCATCTCCACCCAGCACGCCCCGGAGGTCTCTCTCGGCCAGATCCGCGAGGACATGATCAAGAAGGTCATCAGGACCACCGTTCCGGCGGAGCTGCTGGATGAGAAGACCCGCTACTTTGTCAATCCCACCGGCCGCTTCGTCATCGGCGGGCCGCAGGGCGACTCAGGGCTCACCGGGCGCAAGATCATCGTCGACACCTACGGCGGCAGCGCGCCCCACGGCCCCACGGCGGCGGCGCCTTCTCCGGCAAGGACCCGACAAAGGTGGACCGCTCCGCCGCCTACGCCGCCCGCTGGGTGGCCAAGAACGTAGTGGCCGCGGGACTTGCACGGCGCTGCCAGGTACAGCTGGCCTACGCGATCGGCGTGGCCTCCCCGGTGAGCGTTATGGTCGAGACCTTCGGCACCGGCACGGTGTCGGACGCCGCCCTCGGAGAGGCCGTACAGAAGGTCTTCGATCTGCGGCCGAGCGCCATCATCCGCGATCTGGACCTCAGAAAACCGATCTACCGTTCCCTCGCCGCCTACGGCCACATGGGGCGCGAGGATCTGGGCGTCAAGTGGGAGGAGACCGACCGCGCCGCCGCTCTCCGCGCCGCGCTGGCGTAAACATATCCGGAAAACACAGCAGGCAGCACGCGAAAGCGCGCTGCCTGCAACATTTTTAAATATCGTTTACGCGCAGAGCTCCCTGAGCTTTGCCCGCACCCGGTCAGGATCGCCGTCGGTCAGCAGCGGGATCAGGGAGTCTATTTCCTCAACGCTCTTGTCCCACCAACGAAAGCGGAGCAGCAGAGCAATCAGCTCATCGTCAAAGCGCTTGCGGACGGGCCGCGCTGGGTTGCCGACCACGATGGAGTAAGGTTCCACGTCGCGGCCGACGACGCTGCTGGCTCCGATGATTGCGCCGTCGCCGATATGTACGCCCGGAAGGATCACCGCATTCTGCCCGATCCACACGTCGTTTCCGATCACGGTGTCGCCCTTGAGCGGGAGATCGGCGGGGGAGGGCGGCGGCGCGTCCCAGCCCTCGAGCGTGTAAAATGGGAAGGTCGACACGGCATTCATCTGGTGGTTAGCCCCGTTCATCACAAATTCGACGCCCGCCGCGATCTGGCAGAACTTCCCGATGATGAGCCTGTCGTTGTTCCACGGGTAGAGGTGGGTCACATGGCTTTCAAAGTCTGTGTCCGCGATGTAGGTAAAATCCCCGACGAGGATGTTCGGATTTGTAATCGTGGGCTTGACGTAGATTTCCCTGTCATACCCGGGAATGGGGTGGACCACATTCGGGTCCGGCCGCTTGCCGTTCTTCATGGCTTGCTCCTGCAATAAAGCGGGCGCGACCTCATGTGAGAGGCTTGGGCCCGGATGAGTAGGAGCCGTCGTTCACTGTCCCGTAGGGGCTGCTGCCAAAGTGAATGCTTGCGTTTTTCAGGCATTTGTTATAGCCAGCAATTTCAATTTGATCCCATTCAGACCAGCTCCCGGCGTAATAGACATCCTTGAGGCTGATGCAGTGATTAAAGGCCGAGTCCTCGATCTCCTCGACCGAGGCGGGAATGTACACCCACTCCAGTGAGTCGCAGCAGTTGAAGGCCGCGTTTTTAATGACCTCCACGCCCTCCGGCACGATGGCGCTCTTGAGAGAGGTGCAGTGGTCGAAAACGGAGACAGCGAACTCATCCTCATCGAGCCGTACGGGCATGCGAACCTCTTTGAGCTTCTTGCAGCCGTAGAAAGCCGCTTCGCCGATGCTCTCCACACTATCGGCGATCGTGACGGTCTTGGCGCTCTCGCAGTACTGGAAAGCCTGCTGCCCGATGTGCGTGACGCCGGATTCAACCTCGATGCTTTTGACGTCCTTGGCCTTGCTGTCCTTTGCCCTCCACGGCGCGACGTCACCGGTATAGTCCGGCATCTCGCCCCAGCCGCTGATGGTCAGCACGCCGTCGTTGAGATCCCAGTACAGCTGGTCACGCTGTTTGGCAGCAGCCTCCGCGCCGCCGAGGGAGAGCATCGTTCCCAATACGAGAACAAGCGCAAATATGCTTCTGATAACTTTCATCCTGACATTCCCTTTCCCGCGTCCATGTTGTGCCGCGCGTTTATATGAAGAATATACCATAAGCTCGGTCATATTCCAAGAGCATAGCACGCCTTATCTCAAAAAAGTCTTTGCTTTCAGGCTCTTGTGAAAACGCCGCCCCTGTGCTATACTCTCACAAGCTGAATATTGCCTTCAAAGGAGATAGAGATACATGAAATTAGGGATCGTGGGTCTGCCGAATGTCGGCAAGACGACTCTGTTTAACGCGCTGACCGGCTCCCAGGCGGAGACGGGCAGCTATACCAACGCCGGGGCCAAGCCCAACATCGGCACCGCCAAGGTGCCGGACGAGCGGCTCGACTGGCTGGCCGAGTACTACCACCCGAAGAAATACACCCCTGCCACCATCGAGTTTGTGGACGTGCCGGGCGTGGCCTCCGGCGGCAAGGGGCGCGAGGTCTTCCAGGCCATCCGCATGGTGGATGCGCTGGTGGAGGTCGTCAGATGCTTCGACGACGACAGCGTCTTCCTTGAGCCCGCCGACGCTCTCCGCGACGCGGAGTCCTTTGACCTCGAGCTCATCCTCGCCGATATGGAGATCGTGGAGCGCCGCCTTGACCGCGCAAAGAAAAACGCCAAGAGCGGCGAAAAGAAGTACAAGCGCGAGGTCGAAATGTGCGAGCAGCTGATCGCCCATCTCGAGGCTGAGAAGCCCGCGCGCGACTTTCCCTTCGGCGACGAGGACAAGGACATTCTGGTCGACGGCGGCCTGCTGAGTGTCAAGCCCGTCATCTATGTCGCAAACCTCGACGAGGCGGGCATGGCCGATCTCGCCGGGAACGCAAACTTTCAGGCGCTCAAGGGCTTTGCCGAGGAGCGCGGCGCTGCGGTGCTGCCGGTAGCGGCAAAGTTTGAGGAGGACATCGCGGGGCTCGAGCCCGAAGAGGCCCAGCTCTTTATGGCGGACCTCGGCCTCACCGAGACGGGGCTTGACCGCCTGATCAAAACCTCCTACGATCTGCTGGGCTACATCTCCTTCCTCACCGCGGGCGAGGACGACGTGCACGCCTGGACCATCGTCCGCGGCACGAAGGCCCCCAAGGCGGCTGGCAAGGTCCACACGGACATCGAGCGCGGCTTTATCCGGGCCGAGATCGTGGCCTTCGAGGATCTCAAAGCCTGCGGCAGCATGGCGGCGGCCAAGGAGAAGGGACTGTTCCGTCTCGAGGGCAAGGACTACGTCATGCAGGACGGCGACATCACCAACTTCCGCTTCAATATCTGAGGCTGTTTAAAACGGGAACGGCGTTGTCTCAAAATAGTAAAAGGAGCTATTGAGAGGCAACGTCTCTCTAATTAGTCAAAGTATGTTGAAAAAGGCATAGCATATTGACCTCATCAAGGCCAAAATGTGCAAAACCA
>CADAAM010000067.1 GCA_902785905.1 Oscillospiraceae bacterium
TTGTGGCCGAGGTCCAGGTACTTGACCTTGGTGCAGTATTTGAGATTCTGCACGTTGTTGTGCGCAAGCTCCCCCGCTTTGCCGGGCATGGAGGCCAGGATGCGCGTCACGTCCGTGCGGGCGGTGTAGTACTGGGCGAAGTTCACGCGCCAGATGACCTCGGTATTCGGCAGGCTGTCGCGCAGGCGCGCCATGGCCTCGTTGGAGACCCGGCAGCTGTCCATGTCCAGCAGGCGCAGTCTGCTCATGCAGGCGGTGACCTTGGAGACCAGCGCCCCCTCGTCCTCCATGTGGATATACTTGAGATCCATCGCTTCATCCTTGAGGTTGAAGCTGCGGTCGAACATGGTAAAGGCGTAGTCGATCACAGCCTGAGGGGCCGCGTCGTGCAGGAGCTTCAGGCTCTCCCAGCTCAGGGGTGTGGCCTGCTCGCTGCCGATGCGGATGGTCTGCAGCGCGGGCATTTTGCCGAGCGTGTCCGCGATTGCCGCCGCGTCCGCGTCCCGCAGTCCCGCGAGGTCGACAGCGGTGTCGGCGGGGCCATAGCTCTGGCCGAGGATTTGAAATACCGGCTCCGGCGTCGGGGTCGGCTCCGGGGTGGGCGCGGGTGTCTCCGTCGGCGCAGGTGTTTCCGTCACGGCCGGGGTCTCAGGCTCTCCCCCTCCCCCGCAGCCCGCGAGGAACAGGCACAGCGTCAGGCAGAGCAGCAGAACGGGAAACCGGTGTTTATTCAGTATCATAGTCCGTATACCTCTTTGCCGAACTTTCCGCGGAATTCCTCCGGGGCCTCGAGATCGCAGTAGGGGTCGAGCCAGTAGAAGCTGTACTCCTGATAGTTGTAGCCCATCTGGTTGCGCAGCAGCTCGTAGCGCGGGACCCAGTAATACTTCTCCTCGGTCGTGGTGTTGATGGTGCAGCCCGGCGCGACGGACTTCATCTGCGCCACCTGATCGGCGGGCACGGGCGTCTTGCAGCCGATCCAGAGGCGTTCCAGCTCGGTCATGCCGTACAGCGGGGAGATATCCGTGATGTTGGGACAGCCCGCGATGTTGAGGTGGTGGATCTTCGTGCAGCTCGCGAGAGGGCTGAGGTCCTTGATATTGGTGGAGTTTAGCTCCAGATACTCAAGGTTGGGGCAGTTTCTGAGGGGGCTGATGTCCGTGATGGCGGTCATGGCGACGATCAGCACCTCGAGCTTCGGCATGGCCCCGAGGAAGCTGAAGTCGGCCAGCTCATAGTTGTGGCCGAGGTCCAGATACTTGACGTCGGTGCAGTATTTCAGCACGGAGGCGTCATAGATCATGCCGCCGACCGTGGGCTTTGAGGCGAGGATGCGCTCCACGTCGGTACGGACACTGTAGTAGTCGCCGAACCAGACGCGCCAGACGATCTTGGTCTGGGGGAAGAGGTCGCGCAGACGCTCCAGAGATTCGTTGGAGACGTCGGTGCTGTCCATGTCAAGGTAGGTGCAGTTGTTCATGCAGGAGAGCGCCGCGGTAGTCCAGCTTCTCCGTGTCGAGGTTGACGTCCTTGCCGTAGAGCGTGAAGCTGTAGTGGAACTTCACGTCGGGCCGCACGGACTTGAGCAGGGCGATATCCGCCCAGGGGATCATGCCCGCCGTCTCGCTGCCGAGCTCCACGGTCTGCAGGTTGGGCATGCAGGAGAGCATGACGGCCAGCTCCTGCACATCCTCGCGGCGGGCGTCATGGAGGTCAAGGCTTGCCGCGTCGCCGTCGAAGACCCGACCGCCGATGAGGGCGGAGAAGTGAAACTCCGCGTGCGGCAAGACCGCCCGGATGGTCTGCATGTCCTGGATGCCGAACTGTGAGCCGCCGACTTCACCGAAGCGCAGCCGCTGCACGTCGGGCATGAAGCTCAGCGCGTCAAGCAGCGCGGGGACCTGGTCGCTTGTCAGGCGCGTCAGGTCGAGCTCCTGCGTGTTGCTGTCCACGATCTGGCCGTCCGGCAGCGGTATTGAGAACAGGACGCTGACCTCCGGGTGTGCCTTGGCCCAGGCGGCCAGCTCCGAATAGCAGTTGCTGCCGCGGAAGTCCACGCTTCTCAGCTTCGGGAAATAGGCGAGCTGGGCGATCTCCCGCTTGGTGATTTTGGCTTTGAGAGTCTCCGTCTCGGCAGAGAGGCGTTCGCCGCCCAGTTCGATCTTGACGCTGCCGAACAGCGGAGGGATGATCCACGGCGCCTCATGATAGATGCCGGACATGCCGAAGATCAGCGCGCCGCCGATGATCAGCAGGGCAAGCAGCCGCTGCATCGCTGTCTTAAAAGTCATAATCTCTCTCCCCCGGGTTATTAACACCCGCGCGTCCGAAAAAGCGCGGCTTTGAAATCACGTAGCAATAAAAAATTATATCATCCGCAGGCAGGTTTTGCAAGCCAAAGAGCGGCATAATCGCGCAAAAAAATGCCGCTCTCGCAGACGAAACCGACGAGGACGGGGAATCGAAAAAGAAAAATTTGAAAAATTGCTTGACAAACGGGGATCCGTCTGCTATTATAACGACGCTGTGGCCGGGTAGTTCAGTCGGTTAGAACGCCGGCCTGTCACGCCGGAGGTCGAGGGTTCAAGTCCCTTCTCGGTCGCCACAGATATGCCCCTTTTATAAGGGGCATATACTTTGCTGCTATAGCTCAGCAGGTAGAGCGCATCCTTGGTAAGGATGAGGTCCCCAGTTCGAATCTGGGTAGCAGCTCCAGAAAAACGCCTGATTTTGAATGAAATTGGGCGTTTTTCTTTTGCAAAAGTTCCTTTAAATGATCTGAAAAATGGCGATTTCCTACGTTTTCCTACAAGCCCCAGGGCCTCAGTTTAACCTGCTTTTCGCCCCTCCGGCGATGGCCAGTATGAGGTCGGCCAGCTCCGGGGATTTTTTGAGCAGATGCAGGATCTGCTCTTTTTTTGCGTCCGCAGCCGAATTTTCGGCTGCATCCCCTTTCACGCCGCTGAAGAAGGTATCCTCCATCAGGCCTGCCATCCGTTTTCGGTTCTCCACAAAGGTGTGGCTGTAAACCTGGGTCACCATGGACGCCTGCGCATGGCCGGTATCCCCCTGCACCGCCTTGATATCTCCGCCGCTGACCTGCAGCTTCATGGAGGTGCTCAGGTGGCGGAGGGAGTGAAACACGACTTCCGGCAGGCCGTTTGAGACGATGAGCTCCTTGAAAGCTCTGTCGATCACTCTTCCTTCGGTCGGCCGCCCATCGTCCAATGCGATGACCATCCCGTAGTCCGAATAGAGACCATGCATCAATTCCTTCCGCTTTTCCTGCATAGCACGCTGCGCCTGCAGCGCGACGGCCACGGAATTGGGGATATAAACAGTGCGGATGCTGGACTCGGTTTTCGGGATTTTCAGGACAAGCGAGGTGTTGCTGCACTCCTTCACGTCCGGGAACTTGAAATACACATTGCCCCGGTTCATCTTCTCCAGATCCTCCAGGGAATTTTTGTAACAGCGCTTGAGCTCCTGTTTGACTTCCAGCGTGGAGCTGTTGTCCTCCAGGGACTTTTCGTCGATGTGGACGTGCTTCCACTGCAGACCGAGAATCTCGCCCAGGCGCAGGCTGCAGCCTATGGCCAGCAGGATGCAGGTCTTCAGATTCGGGTCTGTGCAGAGGTTGATGGCCATCAGCGCCTGCTCCGGTGTCCAGACCTCCCGCCGTTTGGCCGGCATTCTGGGGAGACTGACATTCACGGCGGGGTTGATCTGGATATAGCCCCAGCGGACGGCCTGATTCAGCGCCGATCGGATGAGGCAGTGGCATTTTACAATGACGGGATACGAGATTTTTTTCTCGACGTCCTTATGCCCTGCCATAGCCTTTGCCTGGGTATTGAGCATGTTCTTATAGCATTCGTCCAGAAACCTGGGGGTGATGTCCCTGACCAGAATATTGCCGACGGCGGGCTTGATATAGTCCTCGATCCGGTGCTTTGTGAGCGAATAATAGCTGTCGCCCCAGTGCGTCAGGCCATAGGTCTGTACATACTCGTCCAGCAGATCGCTCATGGTGATGGGAATGACCTTCTGCGCCGATGCCGGAGGCATCAGATTGTGGTTTTTCCTCGCGATCTCGATCTGGGCGCAGCGCAGTCTTGCCTCTACCTCGGTGTCAAAACGTTCATAGAAAGCCTTGGGATAGCCGGGTACGCGATATTGTACCTCCCATTTGTTGCCTTTTTTACGTGGATTCATATATACTCCTTTTCACAGTGCCTTCATTCTTATACTCTTCTTCAAACAAACGATTAAAAATCGTTTGTTTGCCTGTGAGCCTTTGGGCTCACAGGCAAAGGCGAAAATGCGCCTTTGAAGAGACCGTACAATACCAATCTTGGGCAAAGCACAAGCTTTGCCCAGCGCAGCGGTCGCTGCGCATAAAACGCTTGTTTTTCAAGCGTTTTATAAAAGATTGGCATTATTGCCCAGACAACCGATCAGGAGTATCTGCTCAACAAGATTATACCGTTTTTCGCGCATTTTCGCAACAGAAACCGAACATTTTACGGATTCTTCCTCCGTTCCTCCGTCTCATCCCACGAAATGATGAGGTCGTGCGAAAAACCGCAAATTATAATGCACAAAAGCGTCCGATTTCGCAGGAAACCGGGCGCTTTCGTGTTTGTTACGTCATATTGCTTTTTTTCGTTTCCTACATTTCCGCGCAAAATGTCGCAAAAGGGAGAAGCTCACCGGTCCTCGGATGAATGCCTGAGCCGGCGCAGAGGAAGTACATCGCCTCGATAAATGCGGATCTGCTTGCCGACCTTTATTGAGGGAACAGCACCACTGCGGACATATTCATAGGCCTTGTTCCGACTGATGCGGAGCAGCTTTCCGAGTTCCGGGACGGTCATCATGACCGGGATGTCTCCCAGCTCTGAGTCCTGGATCTGTGCCTCTCTTTGCTGACGTACCAACTCATCATAAAGTTTGCTCATTGACCGTCCTCCTTCCCTTCATCCAGCTTTCCGCGCACGGAAGCCAGATAAATATTGGTTACGTCCGCCCGCTCATGCCCCAGCAGCCGGGACACTTCAAAGTGGGCATCCAGAGCACTCATGCCGTCGGCCAGCAGATTCATATATGTATCCGAGGCATAGCTGTGGCGCAGGCCATGGAAGGTCAACGGCCGATCGTCTCCGGGGTCCTGGATCATTGCGCGCTCCCTGCGGAGAAAGCCTTGAAGCTCCTTGATCGCCCGGTCGGTCGGCTTGTCGTCCGGTACCAGCAGCTTGTGGCCGCGTTCGGTCTGGTCAAGAAGCGTTTCCAGGATGGGGCGTATATGCTCCGGGATCGGGACCGACCGGATCTTTCCGCCCTTGCCTTTCACGGTGATCATATTCTCCCGCAGCGCCTTTTCGGTCGTTGCCGTATCGATCCGAAAACACTCGTGAATGCGCAGCCCCGCATACCGGGCCAGATACAGCGCGAGGATATAGTCGTAGCGTCTCTCCGCCTGTGCCGCTGCCAGAGCGCGGTTGAACTCGGGGACCGTCCATGCGCGGTCAGCCTCCGCAAAGAGGCGCTGCTCCAGCTCGATCCCCAGCTCCGCGTTCGTCGGCAGACGGTATTTCGGGTCTGACATCTTGTCGTGGAAAAAGCGGATGGCAGAGAGATCGGTTTTGATGGTGCTGGCTGATTTCCCGTGCTCCTGCATGTAAAGCACATAGGCCACCAGATGCTTGCCGCTGATGTTCTCGATCTTCTGAAGCTGATAGTGATTGGCAAGAAAGGCGCAGAATCGTTTGAACGCCTCGTAGTAGCGGTCCTTTGTACGGAAGCTGCCTTGCCTGTTGTGTCTTGCAAGCTTGTCCAGTTGCATGATTTGTGAACGATATATACCGGATTGTTTTATGGTTTTCATAGAAGTTGTCTCCTTTCTTCGGGCCCTTTCCGACTTCGGGTCCCATCCCCACCTGCCCGCGCTGTCGGAACCGCATTCTCGCGGAGCGCAGGCCGGGAGCACTGCCTCTCCCTTGACGGTTTTCTTGCCGTACCGCCCAACGGCTGCTCTGATCTTCCTGTGATGCTGTTTGCCCGCTGGGGGCCGGAATGTGATCGAGGCTGTCCGGTCGGCAGGAACCGGACAATTTGACTCCGGCAGCACGGCCCTTTTGCAAAAATGGCCGAATTGCCGGATTAACAAAATCGCCGACACAGTGCCACAAAAAAGCACATGTCAGCGACTATGACCGGATCGGCGAAGAGAGCCTTCGCTTCGCGGCCGCGATATAAGTCATGCCCGGTTGGGGCGATGATTATGATATGCCCGGGGATTTGGCAAGGAGACTGTGTAATGTACAGGAAACTGTGTCAGACTGGTTTTCTGACTTGACACTGTGAATCTCAAAGAATGTCTTTGGATCCTGCTTTATATATAGCATCCGAAAAGCTGCCCGTCAACAAAAAGCGTTCGACTTTTCAGCGGCATAACCCCTTATAACCCGCCGCAATCGCGCGTTTTCAACCCGATTTTCGGCTTCACGTTTGCATTTGTCGAAAACTTTTTATATAATCCAGGCATAAATCTCGGTTTGGAGCATAGGAATTATGATTCTCAGTTTTACAGACGATCTCGATCTGAACCGGATCGCGGACAGCGGCCAGTGCTTTCGCTGGACGAAGATTGAACCCCGTACATACCGGATCATTGCCGGAAGCCGCTGCCTGGTTCTCGCCGCGCTGGGTGACAGCCGGTATGAGCTTGATTGCAGCGAGGAGTCTTTCGACACCTTCTGGCGAAGCTATCTGGATCTGGACGAGGACTACGCCCGGATACGCGCCCGGATCGATCCCAAGTCAGACCCGTTCTTGTCCCTCGCCGCCGAAAACGAAAAGGGTATCCGCATCCTCCGGCAGGATTCGTGGGAGATGCTGGTCACCTTTATTATCTCGCAGAACCGAAACATTCCCGCCATCCGGCGCTCGGTGGAGCTGCTCGCGGAGCAGTGCGGTGAGAAGCGGGTAGACAGCCGCGGCGAGGTCTATTATGCCTTCCCCACGCCCGAGGCCGTCGCAGCCTTGAGTGAGGAAGATCTCAACCGCTGCCGGCTCGGTTATCGCTGCCGCTATGTCCACGCGGCAGCCCTCTCGGTTTTACGAGGTGAAATCAGTCTGGAGCCGCTCCGTGACGCGGATGAAGAGACGACCCTTGCCGCCCTGACCGGGCTTTTGGGTGTGGGGGTGAAGGTCGCAAACTGTGTCTCCCTTTTCGGGCTTCATCATCTGAACGCCTTCCCGCGGGATGTGTGGGTGAACCGCGTACTCGCCCGGGAGTATCCGAAGGGCTATCCCTTTGAAGCCTACTCCCCGTATAACGGGATCTATCAGCAGTATATGTTTGCCTGGTATCGCCATCGAGGCGAACAGGCATAGTTCACCCATTGGCACCGGCTGCCGTTTCCGCTCCGTTTCTCCCGGAAGCCGACTCGCCCGAACCCCAAAAGCCGCAGAGCAGCGGGCTTTCGCGCCCTTGCCTGCATGACTGTCTCTGTTTGATTTTTACGCAAGGTCAGTACGATGCGGTATGGAGATCATACTCTGTCAAAGGCGTTAAACCGTTGACAACCGCGGACACGACCGCTGAACTCGGCTGCGAATAACTCGCGTGTGTCCTTTCGACCCGCCCGACTGCGAGCCCTTGCCGGGGATATTGCCTGCGCTGTCGGCGCCGCGTTTTCTGACGCGGTGCGCAGGGCGGAAGCCTTGCCGCTTCCTAAACGGTGTTTACGCCATACCGTCTGAATGGCTGTTTTACCGGAGACTGTACTCCTCCATGCCGCATGGCCGATTGACTGCCGGAGCATGAGAAAGATGGCGGCTGACGAGGAGCCGGACAACATACGAAAAAACGCCGGGCTGGCAAGAACCCGACAAGTGAAGGTGCACCGCGCTGTGAAAATCGGAGCATACGCGGCGTATATTTGGCTCTTTGAGCCCTGAGACAGGACGCTGGGCGTCAAAAGAGAGACTGTGGCTGCATATGGCAGACCGGGAAACTGTTATCTTATTTATATCATATCTCAGAACAGGGGTCAAATTTCAGCCTCCGCGCAAAACGGCACTGCCCAAATCTCCGAAAAGACCGGGCAGTGCCGCTGTTATATATCCGGGAGTCTGCAAAAAGTGAATGCACGTTCAATGCTCATTCAATGTACGTTCAATGCACGTTCGTACGTTCGTACGTTCAATGCACGTTCAATGCACGTTAAATGCGCGTTCAATGCGTTTACAATGCGCACGAGCGTAGTAATGCGTTTTCTATGCGCACACAATGCGTCTTCTGTGCGTGAAATACGTATTCTGCGAGTAAAATACGTATTCTGTACGCGTGAAATACGTATTCTGCGAGTGAAATACGTATTCTGTGAGTGAAATACGTATTCTGTTCGCATAAAATACGTATTCTACACGCACGGTCCATTCCCGCGGCTGATATTGACTCCAATGAGATCTATGCCGATTCTCAGTCTGGAGGAAGGCCTTTCTCAGACGAGTGCAAAAAGCCGGCTATAGTCTGCCGAGACCAGATATCAATGCGATTCGAAGACTCTATGTACATACAACTATACATTAGTGTTCATACAACTATACATAAGCCTCAGAATTGCTGCTCTATTACATCTCCTGAGCATTCGCATGGGCGTAGAAAATCCGCCGCGGGTGACGGCTCAGGATCTGGCCCCAGTCCTTTTTCAGTCTGGGATTATCCTCATACCCATTCAGATAAGAATACGGTTCCAGATCGCCGACGATGCAGTCTCCGTCATCCAGAAGGATCGAGATGCTGTCCTCGCTGTGGCTGGGGGTATGCACGATCTCGCCGCCGATATCCAAGCTATGCAGGAATGCACGGCTCTCCTCGCAGGGAAGGACCTTTGCCGCACTCTTGGTGATTGGCACATAGTGAAGCCGCTTGTCCCTTGAAAAAATCTCATCCGGGAAGTGCAGGAAGCCGTGCTGAACGTCAGCAACCAGCAGGACAACGCCCAGCCTTTGAAGCTCCCCAATGATCCCGACGTGATCCGGGTGATAGTGCGTAGCCAGCACATAGGAGATGTCCGAAATCCCCAGGCCTGCCGATTTGATCGCCTTGAAAAACTGCGGCAGCGTGCCTGCCCAATCCGTGTCGATCAAGAGTCCGCCCTTCGAGCCGGGAATATAAAAGGTGTTTGTATTGCCATAGCGAAGCTTAATCATCTTTCCCGCTCCCCTGCTATTTCCGCTCGGAAAACACATAGGCCTGCTCGATCCAGGAAAGGAGCTCTTCGTCCAGCTCCTCAGGCGAGCCGATGACAAAATGCGTGGTCCAGCGCCCCGGATAAACTTCGGTCTTTACAGCGACACGCTCAGAATCCAGCGCATACGGAAGCCCCAGCGTCAGCGTGAGCCAGCTCTCCGGCAGCTCAGCCTTGCGCCTGACCCGGGCAAAGGAAACGCAGGCAAAGACATGCTTATGATAATAAGTGATCTGTGTTTTCTGTACCCGCTTTTGTATCTCCGGGAAGTGCTCAATCAGCTTGTCTTCCAAGGCTGTGAAAATGGGCAGCGCGTCCCGGTGGGCATCGAAAAACATGATGGTGTCCATATCGAGTTCCGGCATCTGTGTCTCAAGCCTCCCGCAGTTTGATCGTGACATGGACGGTATCGCCGTCAGATTTTCCCAGACGCTGTCGAATCGCTTTCAGGACGCCGATCATATAGCAGATGCTGCCGTCTGCGTTTTTAAGGCCCATATTCACGATGCTCCCGTCATAAGGAATCCCGTCAAAGGTCGCATGGACCTTCACGCGCCCCTTGCCGAATTCTCTGCGGATGTCCCACGGGAAAACCACATAGGCCCCGCCGTTATCCGCATTTTCGTGTAAAACCGCATCATAGCTGTAGCTCTGATCCATCCGGTCTCACCTCGCACAAACAGTAAATGCATTATACCATAGTCGCACCTTAAAAAGCAAAGTACAGGTATCAATATTGTTTTCTGTTGAGAAGCGAAAGAAAACACGATATACTTACTTCAAATACATTACAGAAAGACGGGAAATAGATGAACACGATTCAGGGAATTCAATATATCGTAAACGCGTCGCCTGACCACGGAAAGGGACCGGCGTTTCTCAGTCTGGCCGAGACCGCAGCCGTTCAGGTTTTTCATGAAGCGCTGCCGGAGTATGCGCGGACTGCGCTCGTGCCGCTGCCGGAGCTGGCTGAAAGCCTCGGGATCAAAGCAGCCTTTATCAAGGATGAATCCTCGCGTTTCGGTCTGAAGGCGTTCAAGGGGCTCGGCGGATCCTATGCGGTTTACCGCGCCGTCTGCGACAGACTGGGTCTGGATTATCGTGAGACGAGCTTCTCCGAGCTGCAATCCGACAAGGTTCACCGGCAAATCGCGGAGCTGCACTT
>CADAAM010000068.1 GCA_902785905.1 Oscillospiraceae bacterium
GCGGTGGAGGCGATGGACTTGTCCATGAACTCGATGCTGCCGCCGCGGCTGCGCATGAGGCCGGAGATCGTTTTCAGCGTGGTGGACTTGCCGGCGCCGTTTGCGCCGATGAGGGTGACGATCTCGCCCTCGTTGACCTCAAAGCCGACGCCCTTGACAGCGTGGATGGGGCCGTAATAGACATTCAGGTTTTCCGCCTTGAGCATCATAGCTTTTTGGCCCCCTTTCTGCCGAGATAGGCCTCGATGACCGCCGGGTTGGAGCGGATCTCATCGGGCGTGCCTTTGCAGATGATGCGCCCGAAGTTGAGCACCACAATCCCCTCGCAGATATTCATAACCAGGCTCATGTCATGCTCGATCAGGAGGACGGCGATATGGAAGGTGTCGCGGATTTTGACGATGTTCTCCATGAGCTCCGCCGTCTCGGAGGGGTTCATGCCCGCCGCAGGCTCATCCAACAGGAGGAGGGAGGGGTTTGTCGCCAGCGCGCGGGCGATCTCAAGTCTTCTCTGGGCGCCGTAGGGCAGGGAGCCCGCGAGATCCATCGCGTGCTGATCCAGGTGAAACAGGGAGAGGTACTCCATGGCGCGCTCTTTTGCGATGCGCTCGGCCCGCCAATAGCCCGGCAGGCGCAGGATCGCGCTGCCCATGCCGTAGTCCATCTCATTGTGCAGCCCGATGAGGACGTTGTCCAGCACGGTCTGGTTGTGGAAAAGGCGGATATTCTGGAAGGTGCGGGCGATGCCGGCCCGGTTGACCTGGGCCGTGCTCATCGTGGCGATGTCCTTGCCGTCGAGCAGGATGGTGCCGTGGGTGGGCTGATAGACCTTGGTCAGAAGGTTGAAGATTGTGGTCTTGCCTGCGCCGTTGGGACCGATGAGGCCCGCGATCTCGGTGCGGCCGATGGCGACGTTGAAGTTGTCCACCGCTTTGAGGCCGCCGAAGGTGATGCCGAGGTCGATGCATTCAAGGATCGGGGTCTTGTCGGCGTCGCGCTCCGGCAGGTAGCTGGTGCGCGTGACGGGGACCAGCGGGTCTTTCTTCACCTTGATAGTCGGGGGCGTTCCCGCTTCCCAGGTGCCGGGAGGATTCATATTTTTCAGGCTGCCTTCTGTCATGCGTCCTTCGCCTCCTTGTTCTTATTCTTGCCGAACTTCGAGCGCAGCTCCTCACGCCAGGTCTTGAGCACGGGGTTGTTGGTGGTGAGCATCACAACGATCAGGACAATCGCATAGATCAGCATGCGATAGCTGGCAAAACCGCGCAGCGCCTCGGGCAGGATGTACAGGACAACGGTGGCGATGATGGAGCCCCAGATGTTGCCGAGGCCGCCCAGCACCACGAAGACCAGCACCAGAATGGACGTGTTGAAGTCAAACTTTGTGGCGGCGAGGTTGGAGTAGTTCAGGCCAAAGAGCGCGCCCGCCGCGCCCGCGAGGGCGGCAGAGGTGACGAAGGCCATCATCTTGTACTTGGTGACGTTGATGCCAACCGACTCGGCGGCGATGCGGTTGTCACGCACGGCCATAATGGCGCGGCCCTGGCGGCTGCGGATCAGGTTCTGCACGATGACGAGTGTGATCATAATGAGGATGAAACCGGCGGTAAAGCTCGCGATGGTCTTGGTGCCTGTCGCGCCCTGGGCGCCTTTGATAATCACCTTGCCGCCCTCGAGCAGATTCAGGTCATTGGCGGTCTTGCTGCCGCTGACATTGAAGATGATGTGCAGGCCCTCGGAATCGACGCCAACCAGCAGGCAGGTGATGAGCTCCTTGATGATTTCGCCGAAGGCAAGGGTCACGATGGCGAGGTAGTCGCCGGTGAGGCGCAGGACCGGGATGCCGATCAGAAAACCGATCACGGCTGCGAAGAACGCGCCGACGATCATGGCCAGCATCAGACGCACCGGAGCGGAGGGGATGACGTTTGCAAGGCTCATGGCGGTGATGATGCCGCTGAACGCGCCGACGCTCATGAAGCCCGCGTGGCCGAGGGACAGGTCGCCCAGGATGCCGACCGTCAGGTTCAGCGAGACGGCCATGACGATATAGCAGCAGATCGGCACCAGCAGGCCCGTCTGGGAGCGGTTGAGCCCGCCGTTCGCCTTGAGGACAGAGACGATGATGAAAGCGATGATGACGCCCGCGTATGTCAGCAGATCGGTACGCGCGCCCTTGGAAAGTTTTTTCATGGTCGGCACCTCCTCAGACCTTCTCCTGCGTGTACTTGCCGAGCAGGCCCGCCGGACGCACCAGCAGGACGATGATCAGCACCGCGAACACGATGGAGTTGGAAAGCTGCGTCGAGATATAGGCCCTGGCCAGAGCCTCGATGACACCCAGCAGAATGCCGCCGAGAAAGGCACCGGGAATGGACCCGATTCCGCCGAACACTGCCGCGGTGAAAGCCTTGATGCCGGGCATAGAGCCGGTGGTGGGCATAAGCGCCGGGGAGAAGGAGCACAGCAGCGCCCCCGCGATGGCCGCCAGCGCCGAGCCGATGGCAAAGGTCAGAGAGATGGTGCGATTGACGTTGATGCCCATGAGCTGGGCCGCGCCCTTATCCTCGGAGCAGGCGCGCATGGCCTTGCCCATCTTGGTCTTGCCGGTGAAGAGCGTGAGCCCCACCATGATGACAATGCAGCAGGCTACCGTCAGGATGGATATGTAGGAAACGGAGAGCTGCCCGTCGAAGAGCTGGAGCGTGCCGCTGATGACGGGGGTATAGGCCTTGGGGTTTGCGCCCCAGATCAGCAGGGCGGAGTTTTGCAGGAAATAGCTCACGCCGATGGCGGTGATCAGGACGGCCAGACTCGGCGCGGAGCGGAGCGGACGGTAGGCCAGCGCCTCGATCGTGATGCCGAGGACGGTGCAGACCGCCATGGCGATCAGCACGGAGACCAGCGGCGACGCGCCGAGATTCTTGGCGGCAAGGTAGGAGACATAGCCACCGATCATAATGACGTCGCCGTGGGCAAAGTTCAGCATCTTGGCGATGCCGTAGACCATGGTATAGCCCAGAGCAATGATGGCGTAAATGCTGCCGAGGGATATACCGCTGACCAGGTAGGCCAGAAACTTCATGGGATGCACCTCTCTTTTTTGATTCGATGGAGAAGCGGGCTTCTCTATCGAGGACTCGCGCTTATCGCACGCGGCTTACGGGGGACAAGCCGCGTTTGGTCGGCGCGAGAATAAGATGTTTTTGTCGAAGCAAAGCTCCGTCAAAAACGATTTTGAAAGCATTGCGTCATTGTTTTGCTTCAAAAAGCAGCGCGAAACGTCAATTTTTGCGTTCCTTTGCGAGGCAAAAAATACGGCTTTGGCTGCCGGGGGAATAATCCCCCGGCAGCCGGGATATTAGTTGGAAGTTTTGATCAAATCGGATCAGAACTCGGGGGTGACGTAGACGCCGTCCTTGATGACGACGGCCATGGGGGCCTTGGAGACCTCGCCGGAGGCGGACCAGGTCATACCCTCGCCGGTGACGCCGTCAACGGAGATGGTGGGCATAACCTCGATCAGGGCCTCGCAGATGTCGGCGGCGCTCATATCAGGGGTGCAGCCGGCGGCCTGCAGAGCGGCCTTGAGGATGTATGCGGCGTCGTAGCCGTCAGCAGCGAACTGGTTGGGGGTCTCGTTGAAGCGCTTCTGGTACTCGGCGACGAAGGCCTGGGTACGGGCGTCGTCAGCGTCGGCGGAGAACGGGGTCAGGAGGAACACGCCCTCGGCGAGCTTGGTGTCGAAGCCTTCGACGGTCAGGATGCCGTCCATGCCGTCAACGCCGAAGAACTTGGGCGCGTAGCCCATGGCGTTGGCCTGCTGGAGGATGACGGAAGCGGGGGTGTAGTAGATGGGCAGGAAGATCAGGTCAGCGCCGGCGCCCTGGGCGGCGGTCAGCTGGACGTTGAAGTCGGTGGAGGTAGCGTCGGTGAAGGTGCCTTCGTAGACAACGGCAACACCCTTGGCCTCGGCTTCCTTCACGAAGGTGTCACGGATGCCCTGGGAGTAGGCGTCGTCGTTGCGGTAGATGACGGCGACCTTCGCGTCAGCGAAGTGATCGGCAAAGTAGTCGGCGGAAGCGACGCCCTGGTTCGGGTCGGTGAAGCAGACCTGGAAGGCGTTGTCCTTGTCGGCGATCAGGTCGACGGAGGAGCCGGACGGGGTGAGCATGAAGGTGCGCTCGTCAAAGGCCTGGGCCGCGACGGTGATGCCGGAGCCGGAAGTGACGGTGCCGGCCATGACCTGCATACCCCAGTCCATGAGGGCGTTGTAAGCGTTGATGGCCTTGTCGCCGGAGTCGGCCTCGTCGTCCTGAGACTCAAACTCGAACTTGAAGCCGTCGTCCATCGCGTTGATCTCGTCGACCGCGATCTGGATGCCGTTCATGACGGAGATGCCGTAGATGGCGGCGCCGCCGGTCAGAGGGCCGCTGGAACCGAGCTTGAAAGCGTCGTCAGCGAAGGCGGCGGGAGCGGCCAGCGCGAAGACCATCGCGAGGGCCAGAATGAGTACGAGAGTTTTCTTCATTTTGTTTTCTCCTTTTCTAAAAATTTGGGATTACAGAATAAGTATGGAAGCGCTGACTAAATTGACGTGTGCAGACTGGCGAGCGGATTTTTCGTCTGGCGAAGCCTGAAAAATGCAGGCATACTTTGTGTATGTCAAGTTTTTCAGGCAAAGGCAGGCGGGAAATCAGCCGCCAGGATGTACGCGGAAATTTATTCAGCGGTTCCGCATACAAAAATCGGCCCCGACCAAAACGGTCGAGGCCAATCTGTGTATCAGATTGAAGCCGCGAGGGGTTTTGATCGTCTCGGGAGGGCCTTTGTAAGCAGGACATGTACAAGCAGGACGCAGGCCAAAATAGAGATACGGACGACCAGATTGTCCGTGCAAACAAAAATTGACACTGCGATCACAGTGTCAATCAGAAGCAGCAGGGCGGCATAGAAAGAAGCGCAGCAAGAAGCAGACTCATAACGCGCGTCGTTTGAGTCCTGCGTATGGAAGCGACCAAAAAAGCGTCCGAACATGGCTGCGTCTCCTTCCTTAAAAGTGGTTACAATTTAGCACGGCAAAGCGATACTGTCAAGTCAGCAAAATGATTTTTTATCAATCATCCAACTTTTTAAAGGCTGACGCGCCGTGCTTGTGAATTTTGACAGGGAAAGAGGTATTGTAAACCGCGTTTTGTTACAGGCGCACGCTCACCTCACCGGACGAAAGGCGGCGCGTCGTCCCGTCGGGCAGACGGACAAGCAGAGAATAGTCGTCCGCTAGGTCTTCGGCGACGGCGGGCTCTGGGTCCCTGCCCGGGGCGAGGATGTTGATCTCCCTGCCCAGCACCAGTGAGCGGCGGCGATAGCCGTCGAAGATTGAGGGGTCTGCGGGGTTTTCCGCGTAATCCGTCAGGCGGTCCAGAATACCGGCGGCGAGACGGCAGCGCAGCTCCGGGACTTTGATCCCGTCAAGTGCCGCGCCCGCGACACCGCGAATCTCCTCGGGAAAGCCGCCCGCCGGCCTGCGGAGGTTCACACCGATGCCGACGACGGCGTAGTGCAGCAGCCCGCTCTCGCAGTCGACGCTCGCCTCTGTGAGGATACCGCAGACCTTATGCCCGTCCATGAACACGTCATTGACCCACTTGATGGCCGTCTCCCGGCCCGAGAGCTCCTCAATGGTCTCGGCTACGGCTACGGCGGCGCAGGCTGTCAGGCGCACAGCCTGGGCTGCCGGGATCGTCGGGCGCAGCAGCAGGCTGAGATACAGACCGCTCTCCGCAGGCGAATAAAAGCTGCGGCCCATGCGGCCCCGGCCCGCCGTCTGCTGTTCGGCCACCAGCGCAAGTCCCGCCTCCGCCCCCTTGGCGGCCAGAGTCTTGAGCGCGGTGTTGGTGGAGTCGATGCTCTTGTACACATGCACGCGCAGCTCCTTGTGCCGCAGGTGCCGCGTTATGCCCCCGACGCTGAGCACATCGCCCGTCGAGCGCAGACAGTAGCCCTTGTTGTGCCGGGACTCGATCTCATAGCCCTCCTTCTGGAGCTGGCCGATGGCCTTCCACACGGCCGTGCGGCTGAGAGAGAGCTTTTTTGCCAGCTCTACCCCGTTTATATAGCCGTCGGCGTTGTCCAGCAGAGCCTTCAACACCTCGTCGCGTGTCATTCCGTTCTCCCCTTTCTGTCGATCAGCGGATGGAGTCTGCGCGCCAGCACAGCCGCCAGCGTGATCTTGACCGCGTCCGGCAGCAGATAGGGCAGCACACACCAGGCGAGGGCCGTGCCGACGCCGATGGGGCCGCTGTTTTTCGCGTAGGCCACCATGAACCAGGCCGTGCCGAAGACATAGCAGACCAGCACGCCCGCGGCCATGGCGCCCAGCGTCACGGCCAGCTTTCGTCCGGACAGCTCCGCCCCGGCCCCGGCAATCAGGGCGGTGAACAGGAAGCCGACCAGGTAACCGCCCGTGACCCCGAGTAGAGCGCCGAGGCCGCCCTTGAATCCGGCAAAAACGGGCGCGCCCGCCGCGCCGAGCAGGAGATAACAGATGACGGCCAGAAATCCCCGGCGTGTCCCGAGCAGGGCGGAGACCAGGCAGACGGCAAAGGTCTGCATGGTGAAGGGCACCGTCGTCGGAATCGAAATCCAGGAGCAAATGGCGATCAGCGCCACCGCCATGGCCATGTACGCGAGATCCCGCGTTGTCAGCTTGCTGTTCAATCCAAACACCTTCCTTTTACGCCATGATAGCACGCCCGCTCGCGGCTTGTCAACCTTGTGAAACAGTCAGGTTGACTATTTGGAATAAGGAAGGGACTGCCCTTTCGGGCAGTCCCTTTGAAGATCTGGATGGATTTACGCGGCGGCGGGAGCTTCCGTCTCAGCGGGAGTTTCTGTGCCGATGGCGTTGATGAGCTCGTCGGCAGCAGCCACGATGAACTCGCCGATCGCCACGCCGATGGCGTAGTCAACGGCGCTCTGACCGGCGATGCGGCCAAAGATCGTGAAGTCGGCCACGGCGTTGCCGCCCAGGCGGTTGTTGCCGTGCACGCCGCCGGTGACCTCGCCGCAGGCGAAGAGGCCGTCGATCACGTTGCCGTCGGTGTTGATAACCTCGGCTTCGTCATTGATCTTGATGCCGCCCATGGTGTGGTGCACGCCGGGCTGGACCTTGATGGCGTAGAAGGGGGCCTGATCAAGAGGATTGGCGAAGGAGACGCGGCCGAACTCGGGGTCTTCCTTGGCCTCGACGCAGGCGTTCCAGGCGGTCATGGTCTCGACAAAGGCCTCCTCGGGAGCTCCGATGGCCCTGGCCAGCGCGACGTAGGTGTCGCCGCTCTCGGC
Source organism: Oscillospiraceae bacterium (assembly GCA_902785905.1). Lineage (GTDB taxonomy): Bacteria > Bacillota > Clostridia > Oscillospirales > Oscillospiraceae > Limivicinus. The sequence continues at coordinate 7,345 of CADAAM010000068.1, forward strand.
AAAGCCCTTGTTGATGTAGCCCTGGATGACGGTGGAGGCGTCGGACATGCGGCTGTCGACAATCAGCCAGGCGTAGCCGCCGGTCTGCTCAAACTCCGCGGCGGAAACCTTGTCGCGGGTAGAGACCTCGTCGTAGAAGCGCTTGCCCTCCTGGTTGACCAGGATCGCGCCGTCGCCGCGCAGGCCCTCGGTGATGAGGTTGGCGCTGGTGCCCTCGACGTGGACGGTCGGGTGGAGCTGAATCTCCGCCATGTCGACGGTATCCGCGCCGATGGCCTGGGCCATCTGGATGCCCTGGCCCTGGATGCCGGGGGCGTTGGTGGTGATGAAGCCGTCAAGCTCGGGACGTACGTCCTTGATCATGTCGTTGTTCGCGCCGAAGCCGCCGGAGGCGATGACAACCGCCTTGGCGTTGATGGTGTAGTTGGCGTCCGGACCCTCGGCCTTGACGCCGCAGACCGCGCCGTGCTCATTGACCAGGATCTCGGTGGCAGGGGTGTCGGTCATGAGCTTGATGCCGCGGTTTTCAAGGTTCTGCTGGAGCAGAGGGACAACGTAAGCGCCGACAGAGACGACCTTACCCTCGTCGTTGACCGGGCGGTGGATACGCTTGACGGACGCGCCGCCGAAGGCGGCCACGTTGTGGAGAATGACGGCGGGATCGAGGGAATCAAGCCAGGCGATGGCGTCGACGCTGGACTCGACCAGCTTCTTGACAAGGCTGGGATCGTTCTTTCCGCCGCCGCCGATCAGGGTATCGAGCTGGAAGAGCTCGGCGGTGTCAAAGTAGCCCTGGGGATCGGCCTGGTAGGCGGCCCACTGCTCGGCGACGATCGCGCCCAGCTCCTGGATGCGCTCGTTATCGGGGAAGTTGGCGACCTTCTTGAGGGTGGCTTCGACGCCCGCGCCCTCTTTGAATTCGTTCTGGTTGCGCCACTCGGTGGGGCCGGCGTTCATGCCGCCGGTGGAGCGGACAGAGTTGCCGCCGGGCATCGCGGTGCTCTCAAGCACGATGACCTCTACGCCCTCGTCAGCGGCGGTGATGGCAGCGGTCATGCCCGCGCCGCCCGCACCGATGACCACAACGTCGCAGTCAAGGGTCTCTTCGGCCTTCTCGGCGGGGGCCGCGTCGGCAGCGGCCGCGCCCTGGTAGCTTGCGGGATCAAAGCCCATGCTGGTCAGGGCCTCAGTGACGGCGGTCTTGATGGCGGTGCTGGTGACGGTCGCGCCGGTGATGGCGTCGACCTCGACGGTGTTGCCCGCTACCATCGCGCCGGGCAGCTTCTCAACGGCCACGGAGCCGATGCCCGGAGTCTCGTTCTGCTCGAGGACATTGACCTCATAGATGGTGGTCTCGTCGGCCTTGACCTCAACGACCACGTCGCCGTCGATGCCCTGGCCCTTGCCGGTTGCGGTCTGGGCGTCGGCATAAGCCGGGACGACCAGCGTCATGAGCATCATGACGGCGAGGAAAATGGACAATGCTTTCTTCATAAAAATTTCCGTTTACCAAAGGTTAAGTCCCTTCAATAACACTGTGAAAATTATATCATCTCAGACTCTCAGCGTCAATTGAGAATGCTCCCAAAACTGAAAAACTCCCGGCAGCTTTTGCGCTGTCGGGAGTTAAAATCAAGTCTTGTTACGCGGCCATGTCCAGCGCCTGAGCGACGGCGGCCTTGATCGCGTCGGAGGTGATCGTCGCGCCGGAGACGCCGTCCACATCGGCGGAGCCGGCCTCGACGATGCGCCCGGGCAGCCAGTCGACCGCCACCGCGCCGACGCCCACGGTCTCGCTGTGCTCGATCACCTGTACGTCAGTGACGACGCCGTCGTCCACCATGACCTCAAGCGTGATGGGGCCGTTCCGGCCGTCCACCGTCACCCGAACGATGACAGGGCCTTCGGGATAACCGTTCTTTGCAACATCAACAGCAGCCTCGACGGCGGTCTTGATTGCGTCGGAGGTAATGGTCGCGCCGGAGACGCCGTCCACGTCGGCGGAGCCCGCCTCGACGATGCGGCCGGGCAGCCACTCGACCGCCACCGCGCCGACGCCCACGGTCTCACTGTGCTCGAGTACCTGTACGTCGGTGATGGCGTCGCCGTCCACGGTGACCTCAAGCACGATGGGGCCGTTGCGGCCGTCCACCGTCACCTGAACGATCTCGGGCTCGTCAGGCTCGACTTCCTCTGCGGGAGCCTCTTCCGCAGGGGCGGCCTCTTCAACCGCCGCGGGCACCTCGACAGGGGCGGGCGTCTCGGTAAAGGCGTGGGCGGGATCGTTCCGGAGGGCCCAGGCGACGGCGGCCTTGATCGCGTCGGAGGTGATCGTCGCGCCGGAGACACCGTCGACATCAATGGAGTTAGCCTCCACAATGCGGCCCGGCATCCAATCCACGGCGACGGAGCCGACGCCCTTGGTCTCGTTGTGCTCGATCACATTGACCTCATAGATGGTGTTGCGGTCGGCGAGGACCTCCACCGCCACGTCGCCATTTTTGCCGATGCTGCGGCCGGTGGTGCGCACGGGCTCACCCGGCTCAAGGACCTCGGGCTCTTCGGCGGGGACGGGAGCTTCAGGCTCTTCGGTCTTGCCGAAGGGTGTTTCGCGCAGGGCCCAGGCGGCTGCGGCGCGGATCGCGTCGGAGGTGATCGTCGCGCCGGACACGGCATCGACGTCTACGGAGTTGGCCGCGACAATGGCGGCCGGGATCTCGTCCACGGCGCGCGTGCCGATGGCCGGGGTCTCATTCTGCTCGGTGACGGTGACGGAATAGATGGTGTCGGCGTCGGCCACGACCTCGACCGTCACGTCGCCCACCTTGCCGAGGCTTCTGCCGTAGGCGGTGACTTTGCCGTCCTCACCGGCGACGGCCTCGGGCAGCGCCGCCTTGGGGGCGGGCTTGGCAAAGTCGGTGGCGCTCTGGCCCGCGATGCGGCCGAAGACGATGAAGTCGCACACAGCGTTGCCGCCCACGCGGTTGCCGCCGTGGATGCCGCCCGTGGTCTCGCCGCAGGCAAACAGGCCCGGGATCACGTTGCCGTCGGTGTCAATGACCTCGGCCTTCGTGTCGATCTTGATGCCGCCCATGGTGTGGTGGATACCCGGGGCGATCTTGATCGCGTAGAACGGCGCGGTGTCCAGCTTCTCCATGCCGTTGTTGCGGCCGAAATCAGCGTCCTCGCCCTTCTCAACGGACTCGTTCCACTTGTTCATCGTGTCGACGAAGTTCTGGACAGCCTCGCCCTCGAGGCCCATGGCCTTCGCCAGTTCCTCATAGGTCTCGCCGGTCAGCGTGTAGCCGCCGTCGATGAACTTCTTTGTCAGGGCCAGATGATCCACCAGGTTCTGATCAAAGACGATGTAGCAGTAGCCGTCCGGCTGCTTGAGCTCCGCCTGGGAGACCACGTCGCGGCCCGCCAGGTCGTTCACAAAGCGCTTGCCCTCGGTGTTCACGATCACCGCGCCGTAGCTGCGCAGGGATTCGGACACCAGCAGGCCGTTGGACTGGATGACCGTCGGGTGGAGCTGGATCTGCTCCATGTCCACGGTGTCCGCGCCGACCGCCTGGGCCATCGCGATACCGTCGCCCTGGGCGCCAGCATGGTTCGTGGTGACGGCGTTGGCAAGAGAAGGATCGTAGCTTGCCATGAGCTCGAAGTTTGCGCCGAAGCCGCCGGTAGCGAGGACCACAGACTTGGCCTTGATGGTGTAGATATGATCGTCGTCCTCGGCCTTGACGCCAACGGCCTTCCCGTTCTCCATCAGGATCTCGGTGGCCTTGGTGTTCACGCGCACGTCGATGCCGAGCTCCTCCGCCTTGGCGGAGAGCTTCGCGACGAGGTAGCTGCCGACGGCCTGGCCGTCAGCGGGCTGGTGCAGATACTGGTGCTGGGTGCCGCCGGTGGCCTTGACCTTGCTCAGCGGAGCGTCGATGGTGAAGAGCCAGTCGACCGCCTCGGCGCTGTTCTCGGCCAGGGTGCGGACCAGATCGGGATTGGCGAGGTCATGGCCCAGGCGCAGGGTATCGTCGACAAAATTGTCCACGGTGTTGCCCTCGAGGCCGAGCTCGGCCTGAACCTTGGTGTCCGCCGCGTTCATGCCGCCCTCGGCGCGCAGGCTGTTGCCGCCGACGAAGGGCATTTTCTCGAGCAGGATGACGTCCATGCCCTGCTGCGTCGCCATGACGGAGGCCGTCAGGCCCGCGCCGCCCGCGCCGACCACGACCACGTCGCAGTCAAGCTCGACGGCTTCTTTCTCCTTGGGAGCAGCCTCAGAAGCGACAGCGCCCTGGTAGCCTGCGGGATCAAAGCCCATGCTGGTCAGGGCTTCTGTCACGGCGGTCTTGATCGCCGTGCTGGTGACCGTCGCGCCGGTGATGCCGTCGACCTCGATGGAGTTTGCCTCGACTATTGCGCCGGGCAGCTTTTCAACTGCCACGGAGCCGATGCCCGGGGTCTCGTTCTGCTGAGTAACGGTGACTTCGTAGATGGTGTTCGCGTCGGCCTTGACCTCGACAACGACGTCGCCGTCGATGCCCGCGCCCTTGCCGCTCGCGGTCTGCACGTCAGCGGGGGCCGCGGCGGCAGCGCCCTGGTAGCTTGCGGGATCAAAGCCCATGCTGGTCAGCGCTTCGGTGACG
>CADAAM010000069.1 GCA_902785905.1 Oscillospiraceae bacterium
GATCTGCTCCAACGACCTCGCCAAGTTCGGCGACAAGGTTGAAGTCGTCTTCTGCAACAACGACGCCATGGCTCTCGGCGCCGCCACCGCCATCACCGCTGCTGGCCGCACCGTCGGCAAGGACATCTACCTCGTCGGCGTTGACGCTCTCGAGGAGTGCCAGCAGATGGTCAAGGAAGGCACCATGACCGGCACCGTCCTGAACGACCACATCGGCCAGTCCCACAAGGCTGTCGACGTCACCGTCCAGGCCCTCACCGGCGAGCCCATCGACAACTACTACTGGGTCGACTACGTGAAGGTCACCGCCTGATTCCCCCCGCACAGCATAAGATTTCCCGTTTGAACCAAAACGGGTGAGCCTTTTGGCTCACCCGTTTTTCTGAATAACTCCGTATCATACCATAGAAATCCACTGAATTATTGGAGGCTTGGCCTATGTCAGAATACGTGCTGGAAATGCGCGACGTTTGTAAGTCCTTCCCAGGCGTCAAGGCTCTCGATCACGCGCAGCTCAAGCTGCGGCCCGGTACGGTGCACGCCCTGATGGGCGAGAACGGCGCCGGTAAATCAACCCTGATGAAATGCATGTTCGGCATCTATAAGATGGACGAAGGTGAGATCTATATAGACGGCGAGAAGGTCACCATCTCCGACCCTCTCGAAGCCTGGGACAAGGGCATCTCCATGGTGCACCAGGAGCTGCAGCCCATCCCCGCAAGAACCATCGGCGAGAACATCTTCCTCGGGCGCTACCCGATGAAGAAGGCCCTCGGCTTTATCCCCGTCGTCGACCACGACAAAATGTACGAGGAGACCGCAAAGCTCCTCAAACGTGTCCGCATGGACTTTGACCCGAAGCAGAAGCTCGGCACGCTGACCGTCTCTCAGATGCAGTCGGTCGAAATCGCGAAGGCGGTCGCAGGCAACTGCCGCGTGCTGATCCTGGACGAGCCGACCTCCTCCCTCACCCAGAACGAGGTCGAGGCGCTGTTCCGCATCGTGGAGGATCTCAAAAAGGAGAACGTTGCGATCGTCTATATCTCCCACAAAATGGACGAGATCCTGCGCATCAGCGATGAAGTCACCATCATGCGCGACGGCCAGTACATCGGCACCTGGGAGTCCAAGGATCTGACCACGGACTTCATCATCACCAAGATGGTGGGCCGTGAGCTCACCAACCTCTACCCCAAGCGCGAGAATGTCCCCGGCGAGGTGGTCTTTGAGGTGGAGGACTTCACCTCCATCAATCCCCGCAGCTTCCGCCACTGCAGCTTCAACGTCCGCAAGGGCGAGATCCTGGGCGTCGCGGGTCTGGTCGGCGCGCAGCGCACGGAGCTTATGGAGGGCCTGTTCGGCACCCGCTCCCACACCTCCGGCTCGATCCACTACAAGGGCAAGGAGCTCAAGATCAGCCGCCCGAAGGACGCCATCGACCATGGCATTGCGATGCTGACCGAGGACCGCCGCGGCAGCGGCATCATGGGCGTGCTTAGCGTGGCGGACAACATCTCCGTCGCCTCGCTGAACAAGTACATCGACTACGGCTTCATGCTCAACACCAAGAAGATCGACGCGCTTGTTGAAGAAAACCGCCAGAAAATGAACATCAAGACGCCCTCCGGCAAGACGCTGATCCAGTCGCTGTCCGGCGGCAACCAGCAGAAGGTGCTGATCGGCCGCTGGCTTGCGAACAACCCGGACGTCCTGATCCTGGACGAGCCGACCCGCGGCATCGACGTGGGCGCAAAGTACGAAATCTACTGCATTATTGCCGACCTTGCCAAGCAGGGCAAGAGCATCATCATGATCTCCTCCGAGATGGGCGAGCTGATCGGTATGTCGGACCGCATCATGGTCATGTGCGACGGCCGCATCACCGGCTTTATCGACGGCAAGGAGGCCAACCAGGAAAATATCATGGCGCTTGCCACGCAGTTTGAATAACCGTTAATATCGGAGGATTGGGACATGAACAACAAAGAGAGCTTCGGCAAGAAATTTCTGAACTACGTAAAGTCAAACCCGATCGTCGTCATGCTCGTCATCGTCGCGATCATCGTCGGCTTTACGAAGGATAACTTCTTCTCCTGGAAAAACTTCGGCAACCTGATGAGCAACACAGCCGTCCGCTTCCTGATCGCCCTCGGTGTCTCCGGCTGCCTGATCACCAAGGGCACCGACCTGTCCGCCGGCCGCCAGGCCGGTCTGGCCGCCTGCCTCACCGGCATTCTGATCCAGAAGGCCGACTATTCCGGCAAGCTCTGGAAGGCCGTTCCCGAGCTGAACATGTTTGTTGTGCTGCTGATCGTCGTGGCCATCGGCGCGCTGCTCGGCCTGCTCAACGGCACGATCATCACCCTGCTCAAGGTGCCGCCCTTCATCACCACCCTGGGCACCCAGACCATCGTCTACGGTCTCTGCCTCGTCGTGACCGACGCACAGCCCATCGGCGGCTTCCAGAAGAGCTTCATCGACCTCATCAACGGCCGCCTCGGCAACTCCAACGGCTTCCATCTGCCATATCTTTTGTTTGTAGCGGCGCTCTTCGGTCTCTTCTTCTGGTTTTTGTACAACAAGATGCGCCACGGCAAATACATGTACGCCATCGGCGGCAACGAGGTCGCGGCTGAGGTCTCCGGCGTCAACACCACCAAGACCCTCATGCTGATCTACACCACCGCGGGCATCATGTACGCCATCGCGGGCTGGCTGCTGGCCGGCAAGACCGGCGGCGCCTCCACCTCCATGGGCATGGGCTATGAGCTCGAAGCCATCGCGGCCTGCACCATCGGCGGCGTCTCCACCACCGGCGGTATCGGTACCGTCAGCGGCGTTCTCGTCGGCACTACATCGTACAGGGCGTCGTCATCGTCGTGGCCGTCGCGCTCGACGTGCGCAAGTACCTGGCGAAGAAGTAATTCCGTGATTCCAAAAAAATTTCTCGGAGCCTTTTGGCTCCGAGATTTTTTTGTTTTCGATGCCGTTATTCGTTGACGACCAGATCCTCGAAGGCTTCCTTCCGGACCCAGACGGAGACGCTGCCGCCCCCGCAGCTAAAGTCGCCGAAGCCCTCTTTGTTTATGACGACGGGCTCCGGGCAGCCGCCGAGCACATCATAGAAGCTCTCGCCGGCAAACTGCGCGCCCATCTGCATGTGGAGGGTCCCACCCTCCGCGTTGGACATCACGACCGCAAGGCCGGAGTGCTCGTGCTCCTCATCCCCGCGGCGGACCCAGCCGATCAGGTGCTCGCTCTCGAAGCAGTCGGCCTGCTCGCCGTATGCGTAGGCGCGGCGCAGCTTGATGAGCTTGCCGAGGTTCGGCACCAGGGGCCGGTTGCGGACGGGGTTGCCGTAGTAGTCGGAATAGAACACGCAGGGCACGCCCTCCTGCCGCAGCAGGATCAGGGCATAGGCCAGGGGTTTGAACCAGTCGTCCACAAAGGACTGGAGGCTCTGGCCGTGCTGGGTGTCGTGGTTGTCGACAAAGGTGACGGCGTTCCCGGGCCGCTCCCGGACGAGGGTGTTGTCCAAAATAGTGCGCAGATCGTAATTGGCCCCCGCCTCGGAGGCGTGGAAAAAGTTATAGTGCAGGGCCACGTCGAACAGGGACATGCGGTTTTCTACCGCGTCCAGGTAGTGCAGCAGGCGGCCGAGGTCGCCGCTCCAGTACTCGCCGACGGCGGGGAGCTCCTTCTGCTCCTTCTCGCGGATCTCGGTCAGAAGCTCTCTGTAAAACGGGAAGCTGATGTGCTTGACGGCGTCCAGCCGCAGGCCGTCGACTCCCGTCGTGTCCAGATACCAGCGCAGCCACTTCTTCGTCTCGCGCACGACCGTGGGGTTGGACATGTCCACGTTCATGCCCATGAGGTAGTCAAAGGTGCCCTTCTCGGGGTCCGTCTCCGGGGCCCAGTGCTTGCCGGTGAAGCGGTAGATATTGCCCTGCTCCTGGCTGTCCTCGTCCCAGTCGGTGCCGGTGAAGTGGCGGTGATCCCAGGTGAAGCGGCTGTACTTGCCGTTTCTGCCCGGGAAGGTGAATTTGGACCAGGCGCGGATGCTCTGCTTGCCGCCGATCTGCTCCCAGCGGTTTTCCGGGTTGTCGGTGACGGCTGTGATCTCCTCGAGCTCGTCCCCGCCCATGCGGTGGTTGAGCACGATGTCTGCGAAGACGCGGATGCCCATTTCATGGAAGGCCCGGATCGCCTCCAGGTACTCTTCCTTGGTGCCATATTTGGTGCGGACGGTCCCCTTCTGGTCGAACTCGCCCAAATCGTACATATCGTAAACGCCGTAGCCCACGTCCTCCTGCGAGGTGCCCTTATAGGCGGGCGGCAGCCAAACCTCCGTGATACCAAGACCGGCGAGGTTCTCCGCCTTCGCCGCGCAGCGTTTCCACCACAGCCCGTCGTTGGGCAGGTACCACTCGAAATACTGCATCATGGTTTTGTTGTTGCTCACCGGTATCCCTTCTTTCTCTCTGCGGTTCCAGGTCAAAATCAGTAAAACTGAAAGAGTTTTCAGCCGTGAACCGACTCTGGTGAGTTTGGCATGTTCTACCACAGAACGCGGCGTTTGTCAAATTTTCACCCCGAAATTCACAGTTTTTTGGTTGTTTGTTCACAGTATATTCATATTTTTGTCAATGAAAAAGGGGCGCCGCGGCGTCCCTTTTCAGTCAAATTTTGTTTTATTTCTCTATTAAAACCTTGTTGCCCCGGATGACGAGCTTCTTTTTGCAGTAGAGGATCACCGCCTGGCTGAGGATGCGCCACTCGCCCTCCTCGAGAACACGGCGGGTCAGGCTCTCCACCGTGTCGTTCGGCTTGACCTCCACGGCGCGCTGTAAAATGATGTTGCCGACGCGCCCGTCCGCGTCCGCGAAGTAGGCCGTGGCCCCGGTGATCTTGAGCCCCCGCTCCAAAACCGCGCGCTGGATGTCCCCCTCGCAGTCCTCAAAAGCCGGATACAGGGCCGGGTATGTGCCGATGATGCGGTTTTTAAACTGATAGGGGATGACGCCCAGGGGCAGGTCGTAGCCCGCCAGGATCACGAGCTCAATATCCATATCCCGCAGCTTGTTGGCCACCGCCATGCTGTGGCTGGTGGTGTTCGGGAACAGCTCGGGATCGACCACATAGGCGGGCACGCCCGCGTTGAGGGCGCGCTTCATGGCGTTGACCTCTTTGGCCGTGGAGATGACCGCCACCAGCTCAAAATTTGGTATTTCCTTAAAATACATGGAGTCCAGGATCGCCTGGAGCCTCGCCCCGTCCCCGGACACCAAAGCCGCCGCTCTGACCATGTCGAACCTCTCATTTTTCCCGCGGCACTTGTGCGGCACGGCAAAACACGCTATAATACTGCCGACACCGACGCGGGATTTCCCGTATTATGTCGACTATTATACCGTATACCGCGGCGGCGGTCAAGCGTCAGGAGGCGGACTTATGACAGAAATTTATGTAATTCGGCATGTTCAGGCGGAGGGCAATCTCTACCGCCACATGCAGGGGCACTGGGACGGAGATGTGACCGGCGTCGGACGCCGGCAGCGGGACGCGCTGGCCCTGCGCTTCAAGGACATCCCGGTGGATGCCGTGTATTCCAGCGACCTCTACCGCGCGCGCTTTACCGCCTCGGCCATCACGAAATATCACCCCCTCCCGATTCAGCTTGACACACGGCTGCGAGAGATCAACATCGGGCCCTGGGAGGCTGAGCCCTTCGCCAACATACGCTGGGAGCGGCCCGGGGCGCTCGAGACCTTTCTGCTTGATCCCGAGCATTTTTATCTCCCCGGAGCCGAGACCTTCCACGACGTGCAGGCGCGGGTCACGGAGGCTCTGTATGAGATTGCGGAGAACAATCCGGGCCGCACCGTCGCCGTCACGACCCACGGCGTCGCGATCCGCTGCCTGCTCACGAAGCTGCTGGGCCTGTCCCTGAACGATCAGAGCGTGCCCATCTTCCACAACACCGGGATCGCGCATCTGAGCTTTGATCATGGCCGCTTCACCGTGGACGCGATAAACGACGCCGATCACCTGCCGGAGGAGCTGCGGCGCAAGCCCTCGGATCAGGAGGCGCTGCGCCATGTCTGCGTCGATCCGTCCAAACATCGCATGCTCTATGAGGACTGCTATTCCGACGCCTGGTACGCCGCCCACGGGGATCTCGACGGCTTTTCCGCCGGGACCTATTACCGCTCCGCCTGCGAGCACTACAAGCGCGACCGGGAGTCCATCTATCTGCTCTATAACGGAGAGAATTTCACGGGGCTGCTTGATCTCGACACAGAGCGCGGCGCGCATATCGGCTGCGGCTGGATCAGTCTCCTGTATCTCCGCCCCGAGTACCGGGGCCGGGGTCTCGGCGTGCAGCTCTTGGGCCGGGCGGTGGCAAAATACCGCAGGCTGGGCCGCCGCTCCATCCGTCTGAACGTCGCGTCGGACAACCCCCGCGCCATCGCCTTTTACCTGGCCAACGGCTTTGAGGAGCTGTCCCGCGTTCCGGGGGCGAAGGCCGAGCTGCTGCTGATGGAAAAGAGTCTGGAGAGGCGCGGCGATGAGTATGTATGACGAGCCCGCGCGTGTCCTCCGTCCCGAAATCGAGCCCGGCCGCCGCGTGCTGGTCATCTCCGACATTCACGCGAATCTCCCCTACTTTCACGCTCTGCTGGATAAGGTCGGCTTCTCTGACGACGATCTGCTGATCCTCGACGGCGACTTTCTCGAAAAGGGAAAGGAGAGCCTCAAAACCCTGCGCGAGGTCATGGCCCTGTGCAGGAAGGGCAATGTGCTGCCCATCATGGGCAACTGTGACGACTGGGGCGCGATCTTCCGGGATAACGGGCGCTGGGGAAAGAATCTGCCGCACTATATGCAGTACCGCAGGAGCGGGCTTCTTTGGGACATGGCGCTGGAGCTCGGGGAGGACCCGGCGGACATCCCGGACTTTGAGGGCTTCAAGCGGCGTCTCGCCGCACGCTTTCCGGAAGAATTTGCCTTTCTCGACGCGCTGCCCCAGGCGATCGAGGCGGGGCGCTATATCTTCGCCCACGCCGCCGTCTGTCCCGGCAAGGCGCTGGAGGAGCACACGGTTGGAGAGCTGGTGCGCTGCGACGCCTGGTACAGGCGGGGCTACCGCTTCGACAAGTGGGTGGTGGTCGGCCACTATCCCGTGATGCTCTACTGCGACGACATTGTCTGCGCCAATCCCATCATCGACCGGGAGCGGCACATCATCAACATCGACGGGGCCTGCGTCCTCAAGGATGACGGGCAGCTCAACTGCCTGATCATCCCAGATATCACAAAGGACGAGTTCAGCTTCGCCGCCTACGATCCCTTCCCCGTCCGGCGGGTGCTGTCGGATCAGGCGGGCTCAAAACGCTCGGCCTACATCCGCTGGGGCGACAGCCGGGTGCAGGTGCTTGAGCGTGGGGCGGAATTTTCCCGCTGCCGCCATGTGCGCACGGGCTATGAGCTGGACATTCTGACCAGATACCTCTTCTCGGACGGCGAGTTCACCGACTGCAACGACTGCACAGACTACGTCCTGCCGTTAAAAGCAGGCGATCTTGTGGGTGTGGTGGAGGTATGCTCGCGCGGGTATTTTGTAAAGCATGAGGGCGTCTCCGGCTGGTACTTCGGAGAGCTCGCGGAGGTTTGACTATGCAAAAGCTGATATACGCGGCGGGGCTTGTCTGCCTTGCCATGAGTCTTGCGCTGCTCGTCACCATGGGCACGGACAAGAAGCTCGCGCAAATCGGGGCCAGGCGCGTGCCGGAGCGGCGGCTCTTCCTGCTGGCCCTGCTCTTCGGCGCGCCGGGCGGCCTTTTAGGCATGTATTTCTTTCGGCACAAGACAAAGCACTGGTATTTCGTGGTCGGGTTCTGGGCGCTGACGGCGGTGCAGCTTGGGGCGCTTGCGTGGCTTGCGTACAGATATGTATAGCCAGAGTGGAGTGTGAAGAGTGAGGAGTGGAGTTGCGGTGTCGCTTCGCGACGATTGAAAAACAGAAGCTCAATATGTACCGCCGGCCCTTCGGAGTGTGAAGCAGCTTCACACTCCGAACTTCACACTCCACGCTGTTTCAGATTTCGTCGTCCACAATGGCGTCGCTGCGAAACAGCAGGCTCACGCACCACAGGGCCGACAGGCCGACCAGGGTGTAGATGACGCGGCTGACGGTGGCTGTCTGTCCGCCAAAGAGCCAGGCCACAAGGTCAAAACGAAACAGGCCGATGCTGCCCCAGTTGACGCCGCCGACAATGCACAGCGCCAGCGCGATCCGGTCCATAAGCATATGCGTTACGCTCCTCTCTTCTCGGGGAACGGCGATTTGATCGCGTCCCCTGGATTCCTGCCTATTGTTCCCCGTGGGCGGCATTTTATGCAGGCATGAAAAAAGTGATTATCATTCGACAAAAGAAGTGTTTTTGCGGCTTTTCTTGCTCTTTACAAGACGGTGCGGGCGTGCTATATTACAGTCACAGCTTATCCAATTGGCCTTTCCGAAGAAAGGCCGCGGCTCATATCTTTATCCCAAACCCAATCTTGCGGATCGCGTTTTGCGATCCGCGCTTTTTATTTTGGAAACTCCCTGTAGATTTTTGTCGTCTTATCATGTAAAATAACATGGAATTATGTAAATGAGGTTTCACGCCCATGAACATTCTGTTCGTCAACGGCTCCCCGCGGGGGCGCTTCAGTGTGACGCTGCAGAGCTGTCTGTATCTGGAAAAGCGCTTTCCCGGGCATACATTTGAATATCTCAACGTCGGCGCGGGACTGGACGCCTTTGAGAAAGACATGGCCCCGGCCGGGGCGGCCTTCTCTCGGGCGGAGCTGGTGATCTTCGCCTACCCGGTCTACGCCTTTCTCGTCCCTTCCCAGCTGCACCGCTTTGTGGAGCTTATGAAGGAGAGCGGGCTTTCGCTCAAGGGCAAATTCGTCACGCAGCTGACTACCTCCAAGCACTTCTTTGACGTGACGGCTCACCGCTTCATGGAGGAGAATTTCTTTGATCTCGGGGCGCGCGTGGTCCACGGTCTCTCCGCCGATATGGAGGACCTTTTGACCGAGCAGGGCCGCGGCGAGCTTGAACGCTTTTTTGAGTACGCGGTACATTGCGCCGAGGCCGGGATCAGCGAGAGCGCACCGAGCCTCCCGCCGTCGGATTTTACGCCCTACGGCGGCACGGTGGAGCCCTGCGAAAAGCGCGGCGGCTTTGACATCGTGATTGTGGGCGATCTCCGCGAGGGGGACGAGGGGCTGCGCGCGCTGATCCGGGACTTTGACGCGGCCTGCCCCTACCCCACACGCTTTGTGAACCTGGCGGACTTCCCCTTCCGGGGCGGCTGTCTCGGCTGTCTGAGCTGCACGACGAGCGGGCGCTGCGTCTACCGCGACGGCTTTGACGCCCTGCTGCGTGACAAGATCCAGGGTGCGGACGCGATCGTCTACGCCTTTACCCTGCGCGGCCACAGCATGGGCTCGCGCTTCAAGATGTACGATGACAGGCAGTTCTGCAACGGCCACCGCACGGTGGCGGAGGGCAAGCCCTTCGCCTATCTGGTAAACGGCGATCTCTCCCGCGAGGACAATCTGCGCTGCGTTCTCGAGGCCCGCGCCTCGGTGGGGCACAGCTTTCTGGCGGGCTTTGCTGCGAGCGAGGACGAGCTGCGGGCCGTGTCCGACCGCCTCGCCTGGGCGCTGGAGCATGACTACAACCCGCCGCGCAGCTTTTACGGCGTGGGCGGTATGAAGATTTTCCGTGATCTCGTGTGGCTCACGCGCGGGCTGATGAGGGAGGACCACCGATATTACAAAGCGCACGGGCTCTACGACTTCCCGCAGAGGCGATGGCCGCGTATGCTGGGCCTGTGCCTGCTCGGTTCGCTGATGCGCAGCCGCAAGCTGCGGCGCGTGATCGGGGACAGGATGAACGAGGGCATGCTCGCCCCCTACAGGAAGATTTTGAATAAGCTCTGAGAGGAAAAAGAACATGAGCGTATTTGTCATCAAGCTGCTCGCGATCATGTCGATGCTGATCGATCATTTTGCGATTTACCTCCGCTATAAACTTCTTATATCAGTCAACATGTATTCTGTGATGCGCAGCATCGGGCGCTTTGCCTTCCCTGTCTACGCCTTTTTGATCGTCAACGGCTATCAGAAAACGCACGACGTCAAGCGCTATCTCACGCGCCTCATCGCCTTTGCGGCGATTTCGCAGATTCCGTATACGCTGCTTGAGAATGTATTCATGTACGCGTCCGGCGACCTCGTCTTCAATCTGAGTACCCGCTGGTTTGTGTGCCTTATCTTCATCGTCGTGGTTGCCGTGGCCTGGCTCACCGCTGTGCGCGCCGACTGGAGCGTGATCTGGCCGGTGCTCGCCCTCACGCTGGCGGTGCTGCGGGTCGAGTACCGGGGCGTCATGATCCTCGGGGAGGAGCTGAACGTCTTCTATACCCTCGCCCTGGGCCTCGCCGTCATCGCCGTGCTGGACGCGGCGACCCGGGAGGAGCGGGACTATGTAAAGCTCCTGATGCAGGCGATCGCGCTGTTCGGGGCCGGGTTTCTCATCATGGACAATGCGGACTACGGTCTGCTCGGGGTGGCGCTGATCGTGGCGATCTGGATCGCGCGGGACAGTGTGTTCTCTCAGGCCGGGATCTTGGCACTCTGGTGCGTGGTGAAGTTTTTGATCTACGGCAACGGTATGGGCCGCTTCATCGGCGGCATCTGCTGCCTGATCCCCGTGTTCCTGTATAACGGCAAGCTGGGCAAACCGCTCAAGCTGGGCTTCTACGCCATCTATCCCGTGCACCTGGCTATCCTCGGCGCGCTGGTCGTATACCACAGGTTAGCGTAAATCCTTTGTTTATTGTTGTCACTCGGCAATATTTGTGGTATTCTGTAATATAATCGTTGTTTACAAGGGGAGATTGATCCATGATCCTTGCCGTTACCGGTATCACCGGGCATACCGGGTCCTATTTCCTGCAGGAGCTGATCAGCCATCGGTTTGACGGGGTACTGCGCGTGCTGGTGCGCGAGAGCTCCGATCTGAGCGCGCTGGACAAGTCCGGTTTACATGTTGAGAAGGTCTTCGGCAGCCTGCAGAACGTCGCCGATCTCGACCGGCTCGTCGGCGGCGCGGACAAGATCCTGCATATTGCCGGCATACGCGCGACGCTGCCTCTGCTGAAAGCCGCCGAAAAGGCCGGCGTCACGGGGCACATCGTGCTGGTACATACGACGGGCATTTATTCCCGGCACCGCATGGCCTGCGGGGAGTACAGGGAGATCGAGGCGGGGCTGCGGCCTTTTCTTGAGCGCGGCATGAACATCACCATTCTCCGCCCGACCATCATCTTCGGCGATATGCGCGACAAGCAGTTTCACAAGTTCATCCAGATGGTGGACCGCTTCCCCGTCATGCCGCAGATCGACGGGGGCCGCGCCTTTATTCAGCCGGTCAACGCCCGCGATCTGCGGGACAAGTTGCCGGAGCTCGACTACATCTGCTCCGGCTCGCGCCGTCTGAGCGTTCGTGAGATGTGCAGTCTGATCGGCATTTTCCTCGGCAAGAAGACCCGCTTTGTGAGTGTGCCGATGTTCCTCGGTGTGACGGGCGCGAAAGGCGTAAAGGCCCTCAGCCGCGGACGGATCGACTATATTGAAAAGGTGCTGCGCCTCGGGGAGGACCGCAGCTTCAGCCATGAGGAGGCGACGAGGGACTTCGGCTTTGAGCCCGAGCCCTTCGACATCGGCCTCAAGCGTGAGGTGGAGGAATATCTGCATGGGAAAGCCTAAGACCGTTCTCTTCCTCTCCAACCATTTCATCACGCTCTACGCCTTTCGGAGAGAGCTGATCGACCGTCTGTTGGAGCAGGGTCACCGGGTCGTGCTGTCCATGCCCGCAGACGAGCAGAACGAGTATTTCCGCGCACGGGGCTGCGAGATCATCGACACGCCCATGTCCCGCCGCGGTCTCTGAAAGCGGTCAAGCCAGACATCATTTTCAGCTATACCTCCAAGCCCGACATCTACGGCTCCATGGCGTCCACGGCGCTGGGATTCAGGCAGGTGTGCAACATCACCGGGCGCGGCAACGCCCTCGCCTACGACAACGCCCTCGCCGCGACCGTGCGCGCCCTGTACCGCGCGTCGATCAGCAAATGCTGCAAGGTATTTTTCCAGAACGCCGACGACAGGGACTATTTTATTCAGCATAAGATCGTCAAGGACAACTGGGCGCTGATCCCCGGCTCCGGCGTGAATCTGCACCAGCACGCCCTGACCTCCATGCCCGACGACGGGGAGATCCGCTTTCTTTATGTCGGGCGCATCATGGCAGTCAAGGGCATCGACCAATTGCTCGACTGCGCGGTGGCGATACGCCGCAAGCACCCAAACACCCGCTTTTATCTCGCGGGCTTCGTGGAGCAGGAGCAGTATAAGCAAAAGCTCAAGGATTACGAGGCCGGGGGCTTTATCGAGCATCTCGGCTTTCAGAAGGATATTGACGCGTGGATACGCCGCTGCCACTGCACGATCCTGCCCTCCCACGGGGGCGAGGGCGTGCCGAACGCGGTGCTGGAATCCGCCGCCGTCGGCAGGTCTCGCCCTCTCGAAGGAGGAGCGGGAGAAAATGGGCCTTGCCGGACATGACAAGGTGGCCCGGGAGTTCGACCGGGAGATCGTCATCCGCGCCTATCTCAACGAAGTGGAGAGAGCGTAAAATGTCTTTTCGCAGGATGTTCAACAATGCCGTGAGCATTGTGTTTACCTTCATCAAGTTCAGCATTATGAAGCTCTTCCTGGGCTCCGGCTTTCATTTTGCGCCCATCGTGCGCTTCTCGCCGAACGTCGTCACCGAATTTGAGCGCGGCAGCCATGTCACCATCGGCAATCGCACCCGCGTCCACTCCGACTGCCGCATCAAGGTACGCAAGGGCGCGACGCTGGTCCTCGCCGACAATGTGGTCTTCACGTACAACTGCCTCATCAACTGCCGCGACCGCGTGGAGATCGGCGAAGGGACCTCCATGGGTCCGAACGCCTGCATCTACGATCAGGACCACGACTTTCGCTCCGGCCTTGACGAGCTGCGCTTCAAGACGTCCCCGGTCATCATCGGCAAAAACTGCTGGATCGCCACCGGCGCGGTCATCCTCCGGGGCACCACCATCGGCGACAACTGCATGATCGGCGCGGGCTGTATCGTCAAGGGCGACATTCCGGCCAATTCCATCGTCACGCAGAAGCGGGAGACCGTGATCCGCCCCTGGGAGGTACGCGCATGATCCGTGTGCTGCACATGATTGCGAGTCTGGACGTGGGCGGCTCGCAGACCATGATGATGAACATCTACCGCAACATCGACCGTGAAAAGATTCAGTTCGACTTCATCATCGACCAGCCGAAGGAGACTTATTTTGCCCCGGAGATTCGTTCTCTCGGCGGAAGGGTTTTTACCCTGCCCGCCTTTCGCGGCTACAACGCCGGGGAAGTTAAGCGGGACTGGAACAACTTTTTCTACACACATCCCGAGTACCGCGTCCTGCACTCCCACTCGCGCAGCTACGCCTCGCTGTATCTGCCGGTGGCAAAGCAGCACGGGGTCAAGACCATCATCCACAGCCACTCCACCAATTCCGGCAGCGGGATCAAGGGCGCGGTCAAGGCCGTGATGCAGCTGCCCCTGCGCCACCAGGCGGACGTGCTGATGGCCTGCTCGCTGGAGGCCGGGGAATGGCTCTTCGGTGAGCGCGCCTGCCGGAGCGAGCGCTTTATCCTGCTGCCGAACGGCATTGACACGCGCCGCTTCAAGGTCAGCCCCGAGACGCGGGCTCGGTACCGCCGCGAGCTCGGCCTCGATGACCGCTATGTGATCGGCCATGTGGGGCGCTTTCGTGAGGTCAAAAACCACACGTTTCTGCTCGACGCCTTTGCCGAGGTTCACAAGCGCGAGCCGCAGGCCATCCTGATGCTGGTGGGCGTCGGCCCCCTGCAGCAGGAGATGGCGGAGAAGGCCGTCGCCCTCGGAATTGCCGACCATGTGGTGATGACCGGCAACCGCGACGATGTGCCCGAAATGCTCGCCGCGATGGACGTCTTCGCCTTTCCCTCCCTGTGGGAAGGGCTGCCCATGACGGTGGTGGAGGCACAGGCGGCGGGGCTTCCCTGCGTGCTGTCTGACACGATCACAAAAGACGTGGACGTGTCGCCGCTGGTGCAGTACCTGCCCCTGGGCGATCCCGCCGAGTGGGCGGACGCCCTGCTCAAGAGGCGGCCCCGTCAGGACGTGACAAAGAACATCATCCGCGCGGGCTTTGATATCCGCGCGTCCGCGCAGAGACTGAGCGAGCTCTATCTCCGCCTCGATCAAGAGGCGAGGAGAGCTTAAAGGAGGAAGAATCATGGCCGACAGGCAGAGAACCGTCATGCTCTACTGCAACTCCCTGCACAAGGGCGGGGCCGAGCGCGTGTTCGCCCAGCTCGCCGAGCGCTTTGCCGA
>CADAAM010000070.1 GCA_902785905.1 Oscillospiraceae bacterium
GCTGCTTGCAAGACATCCCCCTCTCCGCCCCTTCGGGGCACCTCCCCCCGAGACGCCGCTTCGCGGCTGGGGGAGGCAAGTGCTTACGTCGGGTTAGCTTATTAAACCCGATACCCAAATACTATTATAACGTGAAAAGCCGCCCCGTACAAGAAATATGTGCGGAAAGCGGCAGGGATTTTCCCGCCGCTTTCCCTGTCGCTCTGAACTGTTCGGAAGGACGGCCGCCGGCGCCTTTTCCGCTATGAGAAGTGGCAGGCGACGAGATGACCGGGGGCGCACTCGCGCATGTCCGGCATCTGCTCACCGCAGCGTCTGGCCGATCGGGGACAGCGGGTGTGGAAGGGACAGCCCGTCGGCGGATCGAGCGGGGAGGGGAGATCCCCCTCCAGAACGATGCGCTTGCGGTGCGTCCTGGGGTCCGGGGTCGGGACCGCGCTCAGCAGGACCTGCGTGTAGGGGTGGCGGGGGTGCTCAAAGAGCTCGTCGGTGTCCGCCTCCTCGACCAGATGGCCGAGGTACATGACGCCCACGCGGTCCGCCATATAGCGGACGACGGACATGTCGTGCGAGATAAAGAGATAGCACAGATCCCGCGAGCGCTGCTGCTCGAGAAGCAGGCGGATGATCTGGGAGCGGACCGACACGTCCAGCGCGGAGACCGGCTCGTCGCACACGATGAGCTCCGGCTCCGGCAAAAGGGCGCGGGCGATGCCCACGCGCTGGCGCTGGCCGCCGGAGAGCTCGTGCGGATAGCGGTAGAAGTGCTCCGGCAGAAGGCCGACGTCCGTGAGGATCTGCAGGACAAGCTCCATGCGCTCCTTCCTGGGAACGCGCTTTTGAATGGCGAGGGTCTCCATCAGGATATCGCCGACGTGCATGCGCCCGTCCAGGGAGCTGTAGGGGTCCTGGAAGACCATCTGCATCCTGGCCCGGTAGAGCTGGAGCCAGAAGGGGGAGAAATGCGTGATATCCGTGCCGTCGAGCAGGATCGCGCCCTCGGTCGGCTCCAGCAGGCGGATGAGCGTGCGCCCGAGCGTGGACTTGCCGCAGCCCGTCTCCCCGACGAGGCCGTAGGTCTTCCCGCGGTACAGGGACAGCGAGACCCCGTCCACGGCCTTGACGCAGTTGCCGTCGCGGGCGATGCGCCCACGGACCGGAAACCAGGTTTTGATGTTTTCCGCTTTAAGTATCAGGGATTGATCCATTCGCGTTCACCTCGCTTCCGGCAGCTCTTTTGCCCGTATGCAGCGTACCTTCTGCCCGGAGGGCAGCTCGTTCAGCTCCGGCATGGTTTCGGCGCAGGCGGGCACGGCATAGGGACAGCGCGGCCGGAAGCGGCAGCCCCGGGGGATCTGACTGAGAAGCGGGACGGTGCCCTCGATGATGTTGAGTTCCTCGCGCCGCCCGCCGCTGACCGTCGGGATGCTCTTCAAAAGCCCTCTGGTGTAGGGGTGCGCGGGATGCTCAAAGAGGCTGCGCACGTCGGCCTCCTCCACGATCTGGCCGAGGTACATGACGGCCACGCGCCGACAGGTCTCGGCGACGACGGCGAGGTCGTGCGTGATGAGGATGACGCCCATGTTGAGCTTGCGGTTGAGCTCCACAATGAGCTCCATGATCTGCGCCTGGATGGTCACGTCGAGGGCCGTGGTCGGCTCGTCGGCGATCAGGAGCTCGGGCCGGCAGCTCAGGGCGCAGGCGATCATCACGCGCTGGCGCATGCCGCCGGAGAGCTCGTGCGGATACTGGGAGAAGCGCTTTTCGGGGTCGGGGATGCCGACCAGGCGCAGCATATCCACCGCCTCGCGCCTGGCCTCCGCGCGCGTAAAGCCGCGGTGGATGCGCATGGACTCCATGATCTGCTCCCCGCAGGTAAAGACGGGGTTGAGAGAGCTCAGACTGTCCTGGAAGACCATGGCGATGCGGCTGCCGCGGATGCGGCGCATGTCGCGCTCGGGCAGGGCGAGGAGGTTTTCGCCGTCGAGCAGGATCTCCCCGGAATACTTCGCCGTGCGCTTTTCATCATACAGGCGCATGATCGACTGGCTCGTGACCGACTTGCCGCAGCCGGACTCCCCGACGAGGCCGAGGATCTCGCCCTTCTCCACATGGAAGGACACGCCCTGCACGGCGGTGAGCCGTCCGCGCTCGGTATTCAGGCTGGTTGTCAGGTTTCTGACTTCGAGTATGTTTTCACCCATGTCTGCGCCCTCAGTTCGTGTGCGGGTCGAGAATGTCCCGGAGCCCGTCGCCGAAGATGTTGGTACCCATGACGGCCAGCGCCGTCGCAAGGCCGGGATAGACGATCATCCACCAGGCCTTGGTGATGACCTCGCGCCCCTCGGAGAGGATGTTGCCCCAGCTCGGCTGCGGCGCGGGCACGCCCACGCCGAGAAAGCTCAGCGCGGCCTCGGTGATGATGGAGTTGGCAAAGTTGTAGGAAGCCTGCACCACCACCGTGGAGAGGATGTTCGGGGCGATGTGGACCCAGAGGATGCGGAAGGTGCCCGCCCCCTGGGACTGCAGCGCCTCGATAAAGGTCTGCTCCTTGACCACCAGGGCGGCGGAGCGGGAGATGCGGGCCATGCGCGGGATGTACACGATGCTCAGCGCGAGGATGACGTTGAAGGTGCTGCTGCCGAGCACCGCCATCAGCGCGATGGCGAGCAGGGTGGAGGGGATGGCGCTCAGCCCGTCGCAGATGCGCATGAGGATGTTGTCCAGCGTGCGGTACCACGCGGCGTAGAGGCCCACGGTCATGCCGAGCAGCATGGAGCTCAGCCCCACGCTCAGGCCCACGGTCATCGACACGCGCGCGCCGTAGAGGATGCGGCTGAGCAGATCGCGCCCCAGCTTGTCCGCGCCCAGAAGATAGCCCGCGGTGCCGGGCTTTGCGAAGCGGTTCGAGACCGTCTGCGCCAGCGGGTCCGCCGGGGCCAGCAGGGGGGCGAAGACCGCGACAAAGAGCATGGTCAGCAGCACGAGACTGCCGAAGACGGCCTGGCGGTTCCGGAGGAAGCGCCGGAGATTGAGCTGCCGCTGCTCCCGGCGGAGCTCGCGGCGGACGGAGGAGAGATCAGTCATATCCGGCACCTCTCAATTCAGCCGCACGCGCGGGTCGACCAGGGCGTAGAGCAGGTCGAGCACCAGCGTGCACAAGACGTTCAGAAGCGAGACCATCAGCACCACCGCCTGCACCACCTCATAGTCGCGGCGCATGACGGCGTTGAGCGTGAGCTTGCCGATGCCCGGCAGGTTGAAGATGGCCTCGGTCACGGCAGCGCCGCCGAGACAGGAGATAAAGGACAGGCCCACCACGGTGAGGATGCCGATGAGGGCGTTTTTCAGCGCGTGTTTAAAAAACATGCTCGCGGTGGAGACGCCCTTCGCCTTCGCCATGCGCATGTAGTCCGCGTCCAAAATCTCCAGCATGGACGAGCGCGTCATGCGGATGATGAGGCCCATCTCGATAAAGCCGAGGGCGATGCCGGGCAGGAGCATGTAGCGCAGATGCTTGCCCCAGCCGACGTCCGCGATCTCCTTATACCCGGAGGAGGGGAGCCAGCGCAGCTTCACCGAAAAGAGCAGCACCAGCCCGAGACCCATCAGAAAGCTCGGCATCGAGACGCCGACGGTGGAAAAGCCCGAGACCAGCCGGTCGGTCAGACCGCCGCGGCGTATCGCCGCGAGCATGCCCAGCGGCACCCCGACAAGGGCCGCAAAGCTCACCGCGACGAGGGTCTGCTGCAGCGTGGGCACCAGATGCGAGCCGATGATCTCCAGCATCGTGCCTTCCATAAAGAGACTTCTGCCCCAGTCGCCGTGGAACAGCCCGCGCACCCAGCGCAGATACTGTACGATCAGCGGCTTGTTGAGACCCAGGGTCTCGCGCAGGGCGTCGATCTGCTCCTGGGTGGCCTGCTCGCCGAGCATGGTGGCGGCGGGGTCACCCGGAACGAGGTGTATGAGCAGGAAGATTGTCACCGAGACGACCAGCAGGACCGGGATCAGCGTCAGAAGGCGCTTAAAGATGTATTTGAGCACGAGAGCGCCTCCTTTCCTAAAAACTTCAATACGATAATGCACTATATCATAAAAGTGCTTCACAATCAAGACGCAATCCCGTCCGAAATCGGGCGGGATTGCGTGCGTTTTTTGTTGAAGACGTTCAGGCGGCGGGGTGGGCGTCGATCCAGACCAGGCGCTCCTTGATGAAGGCGCCGGTGATGTCGCTGGTGCTTACGCCGCTCAGCTGCGTGCTGCCGAACTTGACGACGGGGACGGATTCCTCGTACATGTAGGCCTGCAGGGCTTCCCACGCGGCGTGGGCGGAGTCGAGATCGGTGCCGGAGGCGATGGCCGCAAGCTCGCTCTGGATGTGCTCATCCGTGCACCAGCCGGCCCAGGAGGCGGAGAGGAAGAGGTTCATGTTCGGAAGCACCTTCGGGCCGAAGCTCGTGATGAAGGCGTCCCAGGACTCGGGGTGGTTGTTGCGCACGTCGCTGTAGGAGGAGGCGTCGTAGGCGACCAGCTCGCAGTTGACGCCGATGCCGCGCAGCTCTTCCTGGATGACCTGGGCCTGGGCGTAGAAGTCGGAGACGTCGGTGCGGACCAGGATGCGGAACACGTCGCTGTCGGACCAGCCGGCCTCGTCAAACAGGGCGCGGGCGGTCTCGGGATCGTTCTGGTTGTAGCAGGCGCTGCCGGCCTCGGTGTACCAGTTGGAGCCCTCAAACATGTAAGAGGAGTAGGCCTTGTAGAGGTCGGGATTGCCGTAGGAGGCGAAGAGCAGATCGTCGCAGTTGACGACGGCCTGCACCGCGCGGCGGATCAGCGCGTCGGAGGCCACGCCCTGGGACTTGTTGAAGATCAGCATGGGCATTTCGGCCTCGGCGGAGAAGATGGTGAAGTCCTCGTCGCCGGCGAAGGTGTCGTAATCGTCGCCGTTGAGACGGTCGGCCAGGTCGAACTCGCCGGTCTGGATGCCGGAGACGACGGTGGCGTTATCGCCGGGGAAGTAGAAGTTGACCTCGTCATACCAGGCGGTCTTGTAGCCGCCCCAGCCGGAGTAGCTGCCGGGCTCGCCGTAGGGCTGATAGCCGTCGAAGGCTCTCAGGCGGATGTACTGGTCGGCCTTCCAGCTGTCGAAGGCGTAGGGGCCGGTGCCGATCACGTCCTTGACAAGCTCGCCCTCGCCGACGGAGGCGATGACGGAGGCGGGCATGATGACGGCCTGCTGGCCGAGACCGGCGATCATCTCATTGAGATAGAGGGTGCCGTTTTCCATGCGGATCTCGACGGTGTAGTCGTCCACGGCGGTGAAGTGCGCGCCGCCCACGAGGGAGCTGGCGTTGTTCGCCGCGTCGATCCAGCGGTTCATGGAGGCGACCACGTCGGCGGCCTTCATCTCTTCGCCGTTGTGGAAGAGGACGCCGTGACGCAGGTGATAGGTGTAGACGCGGTTCTCGTCGCTCAGCTCCCAGGACTCGGCGAGCTCGGGGATGAGCTGGTTGTCGATGCTGAAGGCGACGAGCTTTTCATACACGGAGCCGTAGACGACCTCGGAGGCGATGTCCATCGTGGTCATGGCGACGTCAAGGTGCTCCGGCTGGCCGTCCAGCGCGATGTTCAGGACGCCCCCCTCGGCATGGGCGCTGCCGCCGAAGCCGATCATAAGGGTCAGACAGAGGGTGAGTGCGAGCGTGAGGGAAAGTGCTCTCTTCATTCAGGGTTCCTCCTTCATTACCCGCGCACCGATCTACCGGCGCGTCGGTCCAGTATCAAACCGTCCCGCAGGACGGGCTTCCCGCCGAGCAGGACCCACTCGATCCCCGCGGGCGGGGTGAGGGATTCGGCAAAGGCGGCACGGTCGTTTACGGTCTCCGGATCAAAGATCAGCACGTCGGCGTCGGCCCCCGCGGAGAGATGACCCTTCGCTTTGAGCCCCAGCTGACGGGCCGGGAGAACCGTCATACGGCGGATCGCGTCGTCCAACGTGAGCACGCCGTTTCTTACATACTGTCCGAGCACGCGCGGGAAGGTCCCGGCGGCCCGGGGGTGACCCATGCCCCGGTCGAGGGTCGCGTCGCTCGCGACCATGACGGCCTCATGGCGATAGGCCAGATCGACGTCCGCCTGGCGCATGACGTAGCAGATCGTCTTGCAGTCGGGCTTTTCGGCGCGGACTTTTCGGAAGATCTCCTCCGTGCAGCGCTGTCCCCGGTATTCCGGCAGGCACAGCTCCAGCACGTCGTAGCCGCAGCCGTAGCGGTCCAGCCAGCCCTCGTCATAGGTGGCCGAGCCGAGGTCCGTGGAGAAGGCGTCGTAGGGGTAGCAGTCGCAATAGATGTCCGGACGTTTTCGCCGGTACTCGTCGATGAGCTCGAGAAAGGCCGCCATCTGTCCGAAGCCCGCCATGCTGCCGATGTGGGAGACCTGCATCGGAACGCCAAGTGCAAGCCCCGCGTCGAGAAATTCCCGCGCAGCGTCGAAGACCTGCCTCGCGTCGTCCCGGATGTGGGCGGCGATGAGCTTGCCCTGTTTTCGGCAGCCCGCGGCGGTCTCGATGAGCTCTTCGGCGTCCATGCCAGGCTCGTAGCGTATGCCGTAGGAGATGCCCAGGCAGCCTCGGTCGAGCGCGGCCTCCAGCTCCCGCGCCATCTGCGCGCGCTGGGCGGCGGAGGCGGGGGCGTAGCGGTCGGTGCAGCCCGCCAGGTGCCGGAAGAAGCCGTGTCCCGCGAGCATTGCCACATTCACCGGCGCGCCGTCGCGGTCCACCAGATCGAGGTAGTCGGCGGGGTGGTACTTGTTCTCGCCGCAGTTGCCGGCCACCGCGGTGGTGACGCCCATGTGCAGCATGCAGGCGAAAACGGACTTGTCGTCATAGGCTTCCAGCCTGCCCTCGCTGTCGACCGGGTCCTCGTGCATGTGGATGTCGATGAGGCCCGGGCAGACGATCTTGCCGGAGGCGTCGATCACCGTATCGGCGTGCGCCGCCGGGGGAGAGATACGGCTTCCGTCGATCCAGATATCCCGCTTTTCGTGGACACCGGAGGCGGGATCAACGACAGTGCCGTTTTGAATCAGGACTTTCATAGAAAGCATCTGCCTCACCAAAAAAGTTGCGCTTATCTTACCATACACGATTTGCAACTACAATGGTAAGAAATGCGCTAAAGATTGCAAAAACTGCTCTCAATGCCCCCTGCGTCCGCGGAGGCGGGCCGGTGACGGCCCGGATGACGCGCGTCCCGCCCCTTACGGGGCAAGCGAGTCACATGCGCAAAAAACCCCATGCGAATGAGCTTTCATACCATATTTTATTTTGTGTTGTGCAAAATCTCTCAGCACCCGGGGCGCTCAAAACCGTCTCAAAAACCCATGCTTTGGTCGAATTTGAGCCCGCTGCGTACAGAATGCGTGCGGCAAAACGGCCCTGCTGTCGATCTTATTTTTCCCAGATGTCCAGGGACGTCAGGTTCTTCTTTTTGCCCAGGCAGACAAGGATCGCCGTCACGGCCGTAAACATGAGAACCGCTGTGACGGAGCTCTCCACGCCGAACTCCACGTTATAGAAAAGACTCGTTCCGGCCGTGGCGGAATCGAGCTTGAAGATGGCGAAATCGTACACCGTGCCGCTGTTCGGCAGGCCGAAGATGAAATTCTGCGTGAAGTTCCAGGCCGCGTGCGCCGCCATCGCCATCCACAGCGAATCCAGATAATAGACCATGAGGCCGAACGCCACGCCCACCAGATAGATGCTGAGCACCGCCCAGATGGTAATGCCGGGGATCAGGATGTGCACGAGCACAAAGACGATGGGATTGACCAGAATGGCGACCCACGGATTCCGGTACGCCTTTCTGAGCCGCTGGTACAGTACGCCGCGGCAGAGAAGCTCCTCGCCGCCGGACTGAGCAAACACGGACAGGAAAACCAGCAGGAGCTTCAGCACAGGAAACGAGGAAAAGCTGAGCTGAATATCCCCGTGCAGTACGGCGGCTCCGACGCAGAGGGTGTTCAGCCCCAGGCCGATGAGAAGCCCCATGAGCGCCATTTTCACGGTGTTGCCCCGCGGCTCGGCGCCGAGTGCGCGGAGGATCGGTCTGTCGGATTTGACGAGAAGAAGGTAGACGATCGCAATGATCCAATACCCCAGGAAGCCGAAATTATCCCCCAGGATCGTCAGAAACTCCGTGTTCTCCCCGTTTGAGAACAGATTAAAAAAACTGCCTATGGGCATACCGAGGCCCGTTCCCACAAAAAACATTATAAAGAAGATGAGAACGGAAACAATCAGCGAATCCTTCCAGCTATATCCGTCCCGATGGATTCCACGGGACACGCTCTTTTTATTATCCATGTTTTCTCCTTCCTGCCTTTTATTATCCATGTTTTCTCCTTCCTGCCTTTGGGATCTGTCTGCCCCGTTGCGGGTATCGGTCCCGCGGCAGCTGTCTGTAGCTCCGCTAATATAGCACACATTGCGCTTAAAACCAACTCAAAAAAGCTCCGGCCGTCGGCGCTGCCGCGCACGCCCGATCATCAGGCGTTATCATGCCACATCCCGCCGGATCGGTAAACGGTTCGGGTTTCCCGCGGCTGTTTTATATAGGAAGCGCGGCGCGGACAAAAGCGCGCATCCGGACAAACCGCGGCGGAATAGAATGAACGGAGGTGATACACATGCTGGAAAGCGCGTGGATACTGCTGATGAACGGGCTGCTGCTCATGCTCCGCGTCGCGCCGGGGGACTCCTTCCCGAAGCCCCTGAGCCGGGAGGAGCACAATCTCCGCCTGGTTGCCCACATTGTCAAGAAGTACTGCCGGAACGACGACACGGACGATCTCATCTCCATCGGCAGCATCGGGCTCATCAAGGGGATCAACACCTACCGGCCCGACAAGGGGGTGCGGCTTGCAAGCTACGCCAGCCGCTGCATCGAAAACGAGATCCTGATGTACTTTCGCAGCCGCCGCAAGAGCGCCGGGGACCTCAGTCTCTCCGAGGCCCTGGACACCGACGGGGAGGGGAGCGGTCTCATGCTCATGGACGTGGTCTCCGGCGACGAGGACCTGGCCGATCAGATCGGCGGCCGGGAGCTCCGCGAGAGCCTGCGCGTCTGCGTCGACCGCTGTCTCGACGAGCGGGAGAGCCGCATCATCCGCCTGCGCTACGGCCTCGACGGGCGCGAGCCCCTGACCCAGCTCGAGACCGCGGGCAGGCTCGGCATCAGCAGGTCCTATGTCTCGCGCCTCGAAAAGCGGGCGCTGGAGAAGCTGCGCGCGGCGATCGAG
>CADAAM010000071.1 GCA_902785905.1 Oscillospiraceae bacterium
TCATAGAAGGTTGCGCAGTCATATTTGCGGTTCATGGCCTTGAGCGTGCGGTCGCAGCCGGACTGCAGGGAGAGATGGAAGTGGCGGCAGAGCTTCCCCGTCGCGGCGATGCGGCGGCAGAACTCTTCTGTGATGACCGTCGGCTCGAGCGAGCCGAGGCGGATGCGCATATGGGGCGCGGCGTTCGCCACCGCCTCGATCACGTCGGCAAGCGTCGGCTTTCCGGGCAGATCCACGCCGTAGGAGGCGACCTCGATGCCGGTGAGAACGATCTCGCGGTAGCCCTCTTTGTCAAGTCTGGCAGCTTCCGCGGCGGCCTCCTCCGGAGGAAGGCTGCGCAGTCTCCCTCTTGTGTAGGGGATGATGCAGTAGGAGCAGAAATTGACGCAGCCGTCCTGGATTTTCAGCATGGCGCGGGTGCGGTGGTCCACCGCTCCGGCGGGCAGGCGTTCCAAGGTCCGGCGCTGGAAGGGGGCGTCGATCTCCTTTTGCCCCTCCCCTTCCCGGCAGGCT
Source organism: Oscillospiraceae bacterium (assembly GCA_902785905.1). GTDB lineage: Bacteria > Bacillota > Clostridia > Oscillospirales > Oscillospiraceae > Limivicinus. Next base: position 514 of record CADAAM010000071.1, read on the forward strand.
TTCTCCACAGCCTTGACAAGGCCCTCTCGGTCTGCCGCGCCGAATATGACGGCGGCACCCAGCTCCTGCGCCGCCTCGGGTTCAAGCTGGGAGTAGCAGCCGCAGACAGCCAGCACCGCGCCTGGGTTTTCGTCCCGCAGGCGGCGTATGGTCTGGCGGGATTTCCGCCCGCTCTCGGCGGTGACGGCGCAGGTGTTGACGATGACCGCGTCGGCGATCTCTCCGGGAGTCGCCCGTTCAAAGCCGCGCTCGGCAAGAAAAGTCTCCATGGCCTGGGTCTCGTACTGGTTGACCTTGCAGCCGAGAGTGGATATAATATATTTCATGCGTTTCTCCGTTCTGTTTTAGTTTACATAATTTATTTAACATAAGTCAATCAACATAATATTATATACATAAAGAGGTTGTCATAAATGGAGCACTATCTGGACAATTCCGCCACGACCCGCGTCTGCCCGGAGGCCGCGCAGGCTGCCATGGAGGCCATGCTGGAGACCTACGGCAATCCCAGCTCTACCTACACCAAGGGGCGGGAGGCAAAGAAGCTGGTGGACAGGGCGCGCCGTCAGGTCAGCGCCGCGCTGGGCTGTGAGACTTCGGAGCTTGTGTTCACGTCCTGCGGCTCGGAGAGCGACAACTGGGCCCTGCTCTCCGGCGCGGAGGCGATGTGCCGCAAGGGGAAGCACATCATTACTTCCCTTGTGGAGCATGATGCAATCCGCAAATCCGCCGAGGAGCTGGAGCGCCGCGGCTATGAGGTGACGTATCTCAAGCCCGACCGCACCGGGATCATCGAACCGGACGCTCTGCGTGAAGCCCTCCGCCCTGATACTATACTCGTTTCTCTGATGCTGGTCAATAACGAAACCGGGGCGGTGACGGATCTTGCCGCCATGTCCCGGGTTTTGAAGGAGGAAAAGTCCCAGGCCCTGCTGCACACGGACGCTGTGCAGGGCTTTATGAAGCTGGACTTCACGCCGAAGAGTCTCGGCTGTGATCTCCTCAGCATCAGCGGGCACAAGGTCCACGCGCCCAAGGGCATCGGCGCCCTGTACATCCGCAAGGGGCTGCGCCTGCATCCCCTGATCGTGGGCGGGGCACAGGAGGAGGGCCGCCGTGCCGGGACCGAGGCCGTGCCGCAGATCGCTGCTTTCGGCGAGGCCTGCCGGATTGCGAAAGAAGGTTTACATAATAATATAGCGCATATGGCGGCGCTTAAAGGCATGGCGGCGAGGGAGCTCAGCGAGGCGATACCCGGTCTTTGTATGCTCGAGACAGCCGCGCCGCACATCCTCTCCGTCTCCCTGCCCGGCTACCGCAGCGAGGTGCTGATGAACTTTTTGGAGGCGCGGGAGATCTACGTCTCGCGCAGCTCGGCCTGCAAAAAGGGCGCGCGCAGCCATGTGCTCGAGGCCATCGGCATGGACGCCCGCAAGATCGACGGGGCCCTGCGCATCGGTTTTTCACGGTACAATACGCCAGAAGATGTGAGCGCTCTGGTCGCGGCTCTTCGCGACGCCAGTCTCACACTGGCGCACAGATGAGACAATCCCCGATGAATACGCAGTTTTCGTATTCATCGGGGATTTGTGCTGTATTATTCTTTTTCCGCAACCGGCTCGCGCGAAAACACATGGCAGAGCAGGGCGCCGACGAGGGCGGCGGCGGTTCCGGTCAGCAGGACCCGGCGCACGGAGAGCGTGTCATAGAGGACGCCGCCGATGGCGCTGGAGAGGATGTTGCCGAGGGTCACCATACCGAATGCGAGCGCCTGGCCCTTGGCGGAGTCCTTGGGGTCGATGCGGAGATTGACATAGGCGACCATGGCGGGCGTGATCATGGCGAAGGAGAGCATCTGCAGGGCGTGGGCGGCAAAGAGCGTGCCCATGTTCGGGGCCAGGGCGATGGCCAGAGCCTTGAGCACAAACATCGACGAGGCAAAGCGGACGGTGCTCTCACAGCGAAAGCGGCGGAGCAGGCGGTCATAGAGAAACATCATGGGGATTTCCATGAAGGCGGTATAGCCGCTGAGCAGGCCCATGTCCGAGGTATCGCCGCCGACGTTCCGGACGACGTGGATCATATAGTTATTGACGAGATTGTGGGTAAAAAAGAGCATGGCTATGCCCGCAAGCAGGCCGAAGAAGCGGCGGTTTTCCCGGTAGAACCCGGCAAAGCTGCTGCCGCGCAGGGCTGTCCCCTTCTCCCCCGTGATGGCGGCATGTCGGTGTATGCTCAGGCACAGAAGCAGGAGCGCCGCTGCCTGCAGGGCGATGCAGGTGATAAAAATGGTCGGCAGAACGCCAGTCCCACGATCCTCCAGCAGCCGCCCCACCAGCACCGACATGGGCGCGAAGGCGATCGAGCCGGTCCCGCGGGCCGCGCCGTAATTGATGTGGCCGATGCGGCGGTTGAGGTCCGCGCTGATCTGGGTGTTCATCGGGTTGAGCGTGATCTCCACGCCGATGAGCAGACAGCACAGGACGGAGACGACGGGCCCGCCGCCCGGAAAGTTCATCAGCAGAAGGACCAGGACGAGCTGGAGCGCCAGCAGGCCCCACTGGCAGCGGTAGACCGTGACGCGCTCATAGCGGTCGATCCAGTTTGCCAGAAGCTGCGGGATGAGAAAGCCGAGGATGTAGCCGAGGGCGAGGATCTGCCCGAGGGCCGTGTTGCTGTAGCCCCTGTCCAGCAGATAGACCGCGGCATAGCTCACGATGCCGCAGAAGCTGACCCAGTACAGGCCCTGAATCAAGGCATATTCGACATTGATGATGCGGAGCTGACGACTCCCCTCTTGCATTGCTGTCACCGCTTTCCTTCCATTGCCGGAACAATATAGTGCACTTTTGCCTCCGCGTCAAGTGAAAAAGCGGTACACGGTTTCGGCGCGGTAAGTCTCGCCCGGGTCGAAGACGCACTGGGGAAAGTCCGGGTGGTGAATGCTGTCGGGAAAGGCTTCCGTCTCAAGGCAGAGGGCGCAGCGGGGGCCATAGGGTACGCCGCCCTTCCCCTTCTGAACGGGCAGAAAGTTTGCCGTGTAGAATTGGACGCCGGGCAGATCGGTCTCAACCTCCATGCTTAACCCGCTGACAGAATCCTCGACAAGAGCGATCTTTCTGAGTTCACTGGGCTTTGCGTCGGTGACAAAGCAGTGGTCATAGCCTCTGGCGTAATGGAGCTGGGGATCATTCGCGTCGATGTCCGCGCCGACAGACTTGCCCGCGTGAAAGTCCATGGGCGTCCCCTCCACGGGGAGGATGCGGCCGGTCGGGAGGCGGCCGGGGGTGATTTCGAGAAAGCGGCCGCAGGGCATGGTCAGCTTTTCATCAAGGACGCTGCCCGCGTTGTGACCTGCAAGATTGAAGAAGCTGTGGTTGGTGAGGTTGATCAGAGTCTTTTGATCGCTCACGCCCTCGTAAAAGATGTGCAGGGCGTTGGCATTGTCCAGGATATAGGTCACGCTGATGCGGAGATTTCCCGGGAACCCGGCCTCCCCGTCGGGGCTGAGGCGGGAGAAGCGGACGCCGTTATCCAAAGGCTCCGCGTCCCAGAGCTGCTTGTGAAAGCCGATTTTGAAATCCGTGTGGAGGTTTGCTCCGCCGTCGTTGTCGGCGAGGCGATACTCCACGCCGTCCAGCGTGAAGGCCGCGCCCGCAATACGGTTGGCGTGGCGGCCCACGGTGGCCCCGAAGAAGCCGCCCGCCTCATACTCGGCCAGCGTGTCGTAGCCGAGGACCACGTCGCGCGTCAAGCCGTCCCGGCATGGGACATGCAGTTCCTTGAGAATGGCCCCGTAATCGGTGACGACGGCGCGCAGGCCGTTTTGGTTTTCGATGGTATATAGATGGGCGCGGCCGCCTTTCGCGGTGACGCCGAAGTCTTCGATTTTGATGTGCATGGTGTACCCTCTTCGTTGTGTTCTGTCATGCCTCCCCTGAAAGGGGAGGTGCCCGCAGGACGGAGGGGTTTTTCGTTTTACCCCTCAGTCACGGCGCGATGCGCCGCGACAGCTCCCCTTTCAGGGGAGCCAAGTGTGTTTTTGATGTTCTGAAGGGAGCGCGGTTGGCGCTCCCTTCATGTTTTTACAGTTTGGTTTTTACTCTGCGTCCTTGGGTTTTTTCTTGACGTGCTCCTGTTCAAGGACAGCGCCGGCGTAGGAGGAGCTGATGCTCTCCTCCGTGGCCGCCTCCGCCTGGAGGACGGACAACATGGCGGCCTCGTTCTTCTCCTCCGCCTCATGCTCAGCGGCCATGACGGCCTCCTGCTCGGCATTGAGGGCGTTGACGCGGCGGTTGACGCGCATCATGGACGCGACCATCACGACCGTGATGATCAGGATGACAAGGGAGATCGGGCGGCGGACAAAGATGGAGTAGTCCCGGTCATAGGCCATGGAGGCGGAGACGAAGTACTTCTCCATGATGGGCTCGAGGATCATGCCCAGCAGCAGCGGGGTGTTGTCGACGTCCAGAAGGGTCAGCACATAGCTGAGAATCAGGATGGCGGCCGTAAGGATGAGCTCCTTGTAGTGGCCGGAGGCCGCGAACGCGCCCGCAAAGCAGAACATGATAATCGCGCAGGCAAGGTAGGTGTAGCGCACCTGGATGACCTTGGCGACCGCGCGGGTCAGAGCCTTGCCGATGGGATAGAGGAAGATGTTGGCCACCAGGCAGCCGAGGATGATGGTGTAGGCCATGACGCCCTGCTTGGTGAACATCGTGGGGCCGGGGGTGATGCCGTGGAGCATGAACGCGCCGAGCAGCAGCGCGGTCACACCGTCGCCGGGGATGCCAAGGGTCAGCAGCGGGATCATGGCGGAGCCGACGACCGCGTTGTTGGAGGACTCGGCCGCGGCGATGCCCTCGAGACAGCCCTTGCCGAATTCCTCTGGGTGCTTGGAGGAACGTCGCACCTCGTTATAGCACATGAACTGCGCTACGCCGCCGCCGACGCCGGGCATGGCGCCGAGGATGGAGGCGATGGCCGAGGACTTGAAGCAGGCGGGCAGGATGCGTCTGGTTTCGTTGCGGTTGAGACCGTCGTCGTCGATCTTGTTGGCGTCCTTGATCTTGCCGCCGGAGAGCTTGAACTCACGCAGCTTGTCGACCACCTGCATGAGGGCGATCAGCGCGATCATGGCGGGCAGGATATTGATGCCGTAACGCAGAACGTTGGAGCCGAAGGCATAGCGGCTGACGCCGGTGACGGAGTCCTTGCCGACACAGGCCATCAGCAGGCCCAGCATACCGGAGATCAGGGCCTTCGGCAGGCTCTCGCCCGAGACGCCGGCGATCAGGGAGATACCCATGACGCCGAGGGCAAAGTACTCGACCGAGGTGAAGTTGGAGACGAGCTTGGTGATGATCTGGGCGCAGAGCAGAAGCAGCAGGGCGGAGAATAGGCCGCCGAAGGTGGAGGCGAAGAGGGACACGTCCAGCGCCTTTTTGACCTTGCCCTTGCGCGCGAGGGGATAGCCGTCAAAGGTGGTGGCGATGGCGGAGTTGGTGCCGGGGGTGTTGAGCGTGATGGCGGAGATGGAGCCGCCGTACATGCCGCCGACGTAGACCGCCAGCATCAGAATGATGGCGGAGGCCGCGTCCGACATGTTGTATGTCAGCGGGAGCATGAGGATGATGCCCAGCGTGACGCTGAGGCCGGGGATGCAGCCGATGACCATGCCGATGAGAAGTCCGCCGAAGATCAGCGCAATGTTATAGATGGTAAAGGTCTGCGCAGCAGCCTGTGCAATCATTGTAAAATCCATAAGGCATTAACCTCCGAAGAAAGGTCCGGCAGGGAGCGAGACGTGGAAGACCAGCGTGAACAGGAAGTAGATGCCCACCGCCAGGGCGATGGTGAAGATATAAATGAAGGGCTTGCGCTCCCCTTCATAGAACAGCACCGCCACAAAGACGATGGCGGAGGCCAGAATGAATCCGATCTTGATGATCAGGAAGACATAGAGGCAGAGCAGAGCGATCAGCAGGATGGCGGGCTTTTCGTTATTCCAGTCGAAGACGACGATTTTTTCCTTTTTGAAAACAAGGCTCTGGATGATCAGTACGATCGAGCAGAGCAGGATCACGCCGAGGCAGATGCCGGGGATGATGCGGGGGCTGGGCGCGCCGGAGTCGTAGGCGGGCACCTTGACCTGCTTCGGCATGACATAGAGCATGTAGCCGCTGAACAGCGCCATGAGGATGCCCGTAACCAGATTGGTTCTGATTTTGATTTTCATGGAAAACCTTCTCTCTCCTTCCAAACGGATGGATTCATAAAGAACGGCTGATGGGCTATTCAGCCCATCAGCCGTATGAGCCGGTGCTTAGACTTGAATTGCTATGGAATTATTCGCCGAAGAGGATGGCGTAGGCGTTCATGGCCTTCTCACGGGCCTCGCCATAGAAGTCAACGGCCTCGTCACCGTACTTCTGGAAGTTGTTGAGCAGAGCGCCCGCGACCCAGCCGGAGAACTCGTCGTCCGCCCAGACCTTCTTGGCGATCTCGGTCATAGCCTCACGGAAAGCGGGATCGCAGCCCTCGTGGGTGGCAAGTCCGCCGCCGCCGGCGAGGATGCTGGCGCTGTAGTCGTTATCGGCGTTCAGCTCGGGAGCCTTGCCCTCGCCGACGATGCAGGGAACGGAGATGGTGTTGCCGTCAGGGCCGACGAAGCCTTCGAAGGGCTTGTCGGAGAAGGCGAGCAGGGGGACGAGAGTGCCGGCTTCGACATCAGCCTTGGTGACGGGGGAGCCGCCGACGAACACGTCGACCTCACCGTCGGTCAGGCCCTTCTTCTGCTCGGCGCCGCCGTCATAGGGGATGGGCTGAACCTTGCCGCCCTCGGCCAGGATCAGGGTACCCAGAGCGAGATGGGGGTCGGACAGGGGGTTGCCGCCGGACATCTTGATGCCGCCGTCCTTCGCCTTGGCAAGAACGTCAGCCAGGGTCGTGCCGGGCTTGCCGAACATGATCCAGGTACGGTCGTCGATGGTGCAGAAGGGAACGTTCTTGGTCAGGTCGAAGTCGACCTCTTCGGTGTCGTACTTGGCAGCCGCGTCAACGCGGTAGCAGACGCCGTAGCCCATGACCAGCAGGTCCTTGGTGTCGGGGTCTTCCTCGGAGAAGGTGGCGTTGGCAACGAAGCCGTCGCCGCCGGTCAGGTTCTCAACGATGAAGTTGTAGTCGGACTGGACATTGTTCGCCGCCTTGGCATACTCACGGGTGACCAGGTCGGCCACGCCGCCGGCGCCGTAGGGGCAGATGACCTTGACGGTCTCAGCGGCATAGGCAGAGGTGCCGATGACCATGGCGAAGACCATGACGAAGGCCAGGAGCATGGGGAGAATGCGCTTCAGGTTTTTCATGTACGTTCCTCCAAATTGATTTTTTATGATCAGGCTTGCGCCCTAATCACGAATGAATGGTTTTCTTGAGCCGTGTCATTGATTAATCAAAAAAATCAATTAAGAAACAGCTCTAATTAATTCATGTCTGTATTGTACTCTTGTACAATCTGTTTGTCAATTGTGCGAAACGTCTTAAAACAAGTGTGTATTTTGTCTATTATTGCCAAAGAGTCACACGCCGAAGCGGAAGCGGATCGCCTCAAAGACAGCGGCCCACTCGGAGTCCGCCTTGTAGAACACCGGGGGCTGGCCGAGGGGCGCGGGGACGGTGTACTCTCCCCTGCCGTAAGCTTCGCCTGTCCAGAGATGACGCCAGTCGCCCTCCGGGAGATAGACCTGCCACTCCGTCTTGTCCGCCTGCCAGACCGGGGCCACCAGCACATCGGGGCCGAGGAGGTATTCAAACTGCTCGGTATAGCAGCGCGGGTCGTCCTCGTGGTGCAGAAAGAGCGGGCGCTGGACGGGGACGCCGGTCTCGGCGTTTTCTTTCACAAGTTCCTTGAGCATGGGAGCGAGCATGGTGTAGATCTCGACAAGGCGGGCGAGCTGGTTCATGCAGTCCTCGTCGTCGTAGTACTGGAAGTTGGTGTCCGGGCGGTTGCCCTCGTGGGTGCGCATGACGGGGGTGAAGGCCGCCATCTCGGCCCAGCGGAGGAAGACCTCCTTGGTACGGGTG
>CADAAM010000072.1 GCA_902785905.1 Oscillospiraceae bacterium
TGCGGGCCGTCGCCCAGAGAAAGGGCAAAAAAGTATCAGTTGAGATTATGGACTGATCGTCTCCCTCCCCCGGCGAAAGCCGGGGGAAAGTGCTATTTGTTGGTATTTGCACGCCCCAACCGGGGGCGTTTTTTGAATAGGTGGGTTCAAAATGCTTCATTTCTGCCTTTTCCTGGGGCTGATCTTCCTGCTGCTCTTTTCCGGCAGCGCTGCGCTGGCCGGGTACTCGGTTCGTTTTGAGCAGAGCTTTCCCTGTGTCTGCACGGGTTTGATCCTTATTCTGTTCGTCTGCGGGCTGTTTAACCTGGTCCGCGTGGGCTTCTGGCTTGTCTGTGTCCTGGCTCTGGGCTTCTGGGCGGCGGCGCTGCTTCCGCGCGGAGCGGAGCAGAGACGACGGCAGCTGAGTGCCTTCTTTACCCCGGCCTTTTTTGCTTTTCTGGTCATGGCCGTCTTCTATGCGTACATCAATTACAGAAAGATGGTCTGCGGCTACGACGAGCTTTCCCATTGGGGCGACGCCGTCAAGGTCTTGATCCAGACGGGAAAATTCGGCGTCTATCCCGCCGCAAACGCCCTGCATCCGCAGTACCCGCCGGCAGACACGCTGATGCTGTATCTGTTCGAGGCGCTGTATAGTCTGATCTTCCCGGGGGATGGCTATCGGGAGGATATCCTGTATGTCGCGCACCTGATTTTGACCTTCGTATTTCTGCTGCCCTTCTTCACACGTCCCCTTGCAAAGAAGCGTGCACTCGGCGTCCTGGCTCTTATTGCCGCCGTGTTTTCGCCGTGTGCGTTTCTGGACGTTTATACAGGCCTGATGGCCGACACGGCCCTCTCGATCCTCCTGGGCTGCGGGATGGCCGCCCTGTTTCTGAACCCCTTTGACAGCCCTCGGCTGCAGTCGCTGTATCTCTGCTGCGCCTGTGCGTTGCTGGTGCTGATGAAGTCGGTCGGACTGCTGTTTGCCGTGCTGCTGGCTGTGACCGCCGCCATACGCTTCGGCATGGAGGCGAAGACCCCCGCCCCCAAAAAATACGCGTTGAGCATTGCTCTGTCGACGCTCATTCCGGCGGCGCTGTGGAAACTCAAATGTGCCCTTGGCGGAGCCAGGGCGTCCTTTTCCACTAAGCTGGGCCTCTCGGATCTGCTCGCGCTGGTGACGCATCGGGACAGCTCCTACCGCCAGGCTGTCTACGACGGATTCTGGACGGAGCTCAACAAGTGCACATTCGGGAGAGTCCCGATGCTGCTGCTCATCCTTGTTATGTTCGCCGCGCTGGCGCTGTTGTGCCGCTTTCTGCGGCGCCGCGGTATATTTTCGGGCCGCGACAGCGCGCTGCTGCTCGGCTCGACGGCGCTGGTTTTCCCGGTATATCTGTACGGCCTGTGTCTGACTTACTGCTTCTCCTTCACACGGGAGGCGGCTGAGCAGTACGCGAGCCTCCTGCGTTACGCCGCGATCGTCTGCTGCTTTCTCTGGCTGCTGGTTCTGCTGGCCGCAATCTATCTTGCCTGGGAGCCGGGGACGGAGCGCATCCGACGCGGCTTCTGTGCATTTCTGCTGGCCTGCGCGCTGCTGTACGGGAACAACCCGGTGGGCGTCCTGTCCCTCCTGACGCGCTTTGAAGCCCATCGCTCCCAGTATGCCAGGGTAAGATCGGCGGCGGTGGAGGAGTACTTCCTTGCCCACGCCGACGAAGAGCCCTCGCGTGTTTTCCTGGTAACGCAGGATTGGCGAAGCTACGACATGCTCCTGATGCATTATGTTCTCCGTCCCAACTATGTCCCACAGACCTGGCAGCTCGGGGAAGAAGAGCTGGAGCAGGAGGGATATATGAAAACAACGCCCGACAAGTGGCGGGCGCTGCTGGTTTCAGAATATGACTATGTGGTTGTCATGGCGATGGACGAATATTTTACGGATAACTACGCTTATCTCTTTAACGGAGCTCTCGAGCAGGGGAGTACGGCGACGCTGTGGAAGGTGGATAAAAACAGCGGCACGCTCAACTGTGTCGTCGGATAACGCCGCATAGCTTCCCCCGTTCTCGGGCGAAGTCCGGCAAAGCAGATTCGCAAAAAAGAAATACGCCTTACTTCTCGATCCGCGGCGTTTGTGCCGCGGTGAGCGAGTAAGGCGTGTTTTTAACTCATACTATTCCCTGATAGAAAGCAGACAAGAAATTCCAAGCAAAATTTGTGTCAGGCAAGGCGAAGCCCGCAGAGCATAATGGAGATATATGGTCAAGGGCTTCAACGCAGCATGGCGCAAATTTTGGCGGAAGGACTGTCGGGTTTCTGTCAGGGGATAGTATCAAGCGTGGGCTTCAAAGGAGGCGTGGGGGTTCGTGGCCTCGGTCTCCTCGAGCTTGGCGGCGGCCCATTCGCTGCCGCTCTCCTTGGCGCGGGTGTACCAGCGACCGGCCTCGTCCAGGTTCTGCGTCACGCCGAGACCGTTCTGATACAGATAGCCGATCTGAGCCTGGCCTTGGGCGTTGCCCTGCTGGGCGGCGCGGTTATTCCACTCCATGGCCTTGGCGTAGTCGGCAGAGACGCCGAGCGCATTCTGATACATGTAGCCGAGCTGGGCCTGCGCGTCGGCATTGCCCTCCTCGGCGGCCTGCAGATAGTACTCCATGGCCTTGGCATAATCCTGCTGCACGCCGCCCTTGCCGTCAAGGTAAAGGTCGCCCAGCATCTTCATGGCGGCGACACTCCCCTCGGCCGCGAGGCGCTGAAGGCCGGGCAGGGCGATGGAATAGAGGCTCTCTGCTTTGGCGGCGTCGACCTTGCGAGCCGTTTCCACCGTCAGCGCGCCGGCCTCATCGGCGGCCTTGCTGACAGGATTGGGTGCGGGTGCGTTGTAGAAGTCGGCCAGGGCCATCAGCTCAAAGGGGCTGAGGTTGCTGCACGCGGCAGCCTTGTTCGCCGCGTCGAGGGCCAGACTGTGGTTCTTCTCGACGCCCTTGCCCTTTACAAAGCAGTCGCTCAGGCTGCACATGGCGGCGCCGTAGTCAAAGGAGGCAGGATCGGCGTCGTCTGCCGCGGCGACGAACTTGATGTAGCGGCGTGCGGCTTCGGCCTCGTCCATGCGCATGCCCTTGCCGAGTTCAACAGCTTCGGCCAGCAGATAGGCGGCGCTGGGGTAACCGCCCTTCGCCGCGGTCTCCAGATAGCCGAGAGCCTTGGCGCTGTTCGCGTCGGTCCCAAGGCCGAGGTAGTAAGCCCGACCCAGAATGGCCGCAATGGCGGGGTCGCCGCTGTCGGCCTGCTCGCTCGCCTTCCGGAAGGCGGCAGCATAGTCTCCGCTGTTGTAGAGGGCAATGGCCTCCGCTGCAAGATCAGGGGCAGGCGTTTCGGGCACAGGCTCGCTCACGACTTCGGAGGCGGGGGTGCTGCTGACGCTCACATCCTCCTTGTCGCGCTTGAAGAACGAGAGAAGAGTGGGGGCGGAGGAGGCATTCTCCGTCGGCGCCGCAGAGGCGTTCTCGGCTTTCCGGCCGCAGGCGCACAGTGTCAGCGCCAGGGCGAGCAGCAGGATTGCTGCAACAATTCTTTTCATATGATAGATCTCCTTCCAAAACAAGAGGTTTTTCCCAGTAACTTTATTATTATAGTACGCTTTTACTGCTTTTTCAACTGCAATCGCAAGGCAAAGCGTGAACATTTTGCAAACCCTGCGCAGCCTTTGATTTGACGCCGCGCGGAGGCACTTTGTTCCCGCGGTATTCACACTTTCCTGTGGATTTTTCCGAGACACCCTGTTATACTGTAAAAGGATTAGTTTGTACAATTGCCCGGACTTTGTCCGGAAATGTGAAAGGAGATACATATCATGGGTCTTATCAAGGCAGCCTTGGGTTCTGTCGGCGGCGTGCTCGCCGATCAGTGGAAGGAGTATTTCTACTGCGATGCGCTTGACAGCGACGTGCTGGTCGTGCGCGGCCAGAAGCGTCAGAGCGGCCGCGGCTCCAACAAGGGCAGCGACAACGTCATCTCCAACGGCTCCGTCATCGCCGTGGCTGACGGTCAGTGCATGATCATCGTCGACCAGGGCAAGATCGCCGAGCTCTGCGCCGAGCCGGGCGAGTTCCGGTATGACGCCTCCAGCGAGCCCTCCATCTTCGCGGGCAGCCTGGGCGACGGCATCGGCGACGTGTTCAAGGCCATCGGCAAGCGCTTCACCTTCGGCGGCGAGATCCCCAAGGAGCAGCGCGTCTACTACTTCAACACCAAGGAGCTCGTGGGCAACAAGTACGGCACGCCCTCTCCCGTCCCCTTCCGCGTGGTGGACCAGCGCGCCGGCATCGACATCGACATCGGCATCCGCTGCTTCGGCGAGTACTCTTACCGCGTCTGCAACCCCATCCTGTTCTACACCAACGTCTGCGGCAACGTTAACGAGCCCTACACCCGCGACAGGATCGACAACCAGCTCAAGACCGAGCTGCTGACCGCCCTGCAGCCCGCCTTTGCGAAAATCTCCGACATGGGCATCCGCTACTCCAGCCTGCCCGGACATACTGTTGAGATCGCAGACGCCCTTAACGAGGTGCTGTCCGCCAAGTGGCGCGACCTGCGCGGCCTTGAGATCGTCTCCTTCGGCGTGTCCAGCGTCAAGGCCAGCGAGGAAGACGAGAAGATGCTCAAGGAGCTGCAGCGCAACGCGGCCTTCCGCGATCCCACCATGGCGGCGGCCCACCTTGTCGGCGCGCAGGCGGCGGCCATGCAGGACGCGGCCAAGAACGCGGGCGGCGCGGCGGTCGGCTTCATGGGCATGAACATGGCGGGCCAGGCCGGCGGCTTTAACGCGGCAAATCTCTATGGCATGGGCAGCGCCCAGCCGGCTTCTCCCGCTCCCGCCGCACCGAAGGGCGATTCCTGGACCTGCCCGACCTGCGGCAAACAGGCCACCGGCAAGTTCTGCACCGAATGCGGCACCAAAAAGCCCGAGGACGGCTGGACCTGCCCGAGCTGCGGCGCGGTGAACAAGGGCAAGTTCTGCGCCGAGTGCGGTGCAAAGAAGCCCGCCGCCGCACTGGTCTATAAATGCGACAAGTGCGGCTGGGAGCCCGAGGACCCCGCCCATCCGCCGAAGTTCTGCCCCGAATGCGGCGACCCCTTCACCACGGAAGACATCGTAAAGTAAACAAATTGTCATCCTGAGCGTCATAAGCGAGGTGAAGTCCATGGCAGATCAGATCAGCAACTATCAGTGCCCGTCGTGTACCGGACCGCTGCACTTTGACGGCAAGTCCGGCAAGCTCCAGTGCGACTACTGCGGCAGCAGTTTCAGCGTGCAGGAGATCGAGGCGCTGTATAGGGAAAAAGATGAAGCCGCAGCCCAGGCCCAGGCAAAGGAGGAGCAGGGCGGCGAGAGCAACTGGGCGCAGGCACAGGGCCTGAAAGCCTACAACTGCCCGAGCTGCGGGGCGGAGCTCATCTGTGACGAGAGCACCGCCGCGACTTCCTGCCCTTACTGCGGCAACCCATCCATCGTGCCGGGTCAGCTCAGCGACATGCTCAAGCCCGATTACGTCATCCCCTTTAAGCTGGGGAAGGAGGAGGCCAAGGCAGCGCTGAAAAAGTATTACCAGGGCAAGCCCCTGCTGCCGAAGGCTTTCTCGAGAGAAAACCACATCGAGGAGATCAAGGGGGTCTACGTCCCATTCTGGCTCTACGACGGCACGGCGGAAGCGGACATGAGCTTCCAGGCCACGCGTACCACCAGCGTGACCCTCGGCGATACCGTCACCACGACCACGGAATACTACAATGTCCACCGGGCCGGAACCGTGCGCTTTGAGAAAATCCCGGTGGATGCCTCCAAAAAAATGCCGGACGCACACATGGACGCGATCGAGCCCTACGATTACGACGAGCTCAAGCCCTTCTCCACGGCCTACCTGCCGGGCTTTCTGGCGGACAAGTACGATCAGGGGCCCGACGCCTGCTCCGAACGCGCCGAGACGCGCGCCCAGAACACGGCGGCCGACCTCATGGCCCAGACCGTCGGCGGCTACACCAGCGTGTCCCCCACCGAGAAGCATGTGAGCGTGCGCCGGGGTAAGCCGATTTACGCCCTGCTGCCGGTGTGGATGCTCTCGACCCGCTGGGCTGGCAAGAACTATCTGTTTGCGATGAACGGTCAGACCGGCAAGCTCATCGGCGATCTGCCCGTCTCCGGCGGCAGAGCGCTGGCCTGGTTCGCGGGCGTGTCGGCCGGAGTGACGGCGGTGCTGTCCGTGCTGATGGCTCTGTTCATGAACTGAGGGAGGGAGAGCGCATGAAGAAGAAAGCATTGATCTCCCTGCTGCTCCTGCTCTCGCTGCTGTGCTGCCTGACCGTCTCCGTCCACGCCGAGGCGCGGCTTGACTACGTCAACGACTACGCGGGACTCCTGTCCGACTACGAGCGGCAGAGCCTCAGCGAGGAGGCCGCGCAGCTCTCCGAGCAGTACGACTGCGGTGTGTACATCGTGATCGTCGGCGACTACCGGGAGTTTGTCAACGGCAATATCGAGACGTTCACCGAGGAAGTTTTCCACAGCTACGGCCTCGGCCGGGGCGAGTCGGAAAACGGCGTGATCCTGGGCATGAGCATGGATGACCGTGATTATGACATCTATGCCCACGGCGACTTCGGAAACTACGCTTTTACCGATTACGGCAAGGAGCAGCTTGCCGACAGCTTCCTCGACAACTTCCGCCGCAACGACTGGGCGGGCGGCTTCCGCGACTTTGTCGAGAACAGCGGAGAGCTGATGCGCCGCGCCAGAAACGGCGAGCCGCTGGATCAGTGGATTTCCGATGAGCCGGAAGAGCATTTTGGCGTAATTGAGCTGTTCATTTGTCTGATCGTCGGTCTCATCACGGGCGGCGCGACAGTCAGCGGCATGAAAAAGCAGATGAAGACCGCCGTCGAGCAGACCCGTGCCTCCGGCTATGTGCCGAAGGGCGGCGTGAATCTGCGCGTGCAGAGCGATCAGTTTGTCAACCGCGTCGTCACCAGTCACCGCATACGGCGTGAGCAAAACCGCTCCGGCGGTCACTATCGCGGCACAACCATCAGCGGCAGCCACGGCGGCTCCCACCACAGCGGAAAGTTTTAGGATAGCCTCTCAGCCACCGGTGCGTGCACCGGTGACAGCTTCCCCGACGGGGAAGCCAGACATACGCAATGAAAATGGCGGCGGATCAAAACGATCCGCCGCCATTTTCATTTGATCAGAAAGCTCTGCCCGTATTTGTACGGCGAGCCGTGGACGCTTTGCCGCACATGATCTGCCATGCCCTTCCTGTCGGTGACAACCATGCCCGCGAGGCGGTCAATCCCGAAGTCCAGCAGGGCCGGGCACATCGGTACCGAGGGGCCGAGCAGAATGGTGTACGCATTCTCGCACAGCGCGAGGATGTGAGGCAGGGTCTTGTTGATAAGCGTGCTGCCCGTGATGAGCACGAGATCGCAGCGCGGCAGGAACCAGTCGCAGGCGGAATCCGGGTAGTCGCCGGGCTTCGGCGCGCGCTCGAGGATAAAGACCTGACGCGCCCGCTCCCAGAGCTCCGGGGGGCCGTGCATGTGCCCGACGAGGCCGACGGTCATCCCCTCAAGATCAAGGCCGACGGTGGGGTAGTTCTTGATGGGCTCATAGCAGCCGAGGGCGGACATACGCTCCGGCGTGTTATAGAAGGCATTCGCCGCGGCGAGACCAAAGCTCGCCTCGCGGAGGTTCCAGCCCGCCGCAGCCTTTGCAGCCTCCCTGAGCGGGAGACCGGCAAAGCCGCCCGGGAACAGGGGCGGAATGCTCGTGCCCCCGGTCATCATGCCGAGACCCGCGCTCACCGCTGTTTCGGCCATGGCCCAGCAGTCCCCGCCGACGGTATCGATTACCGGGGCAACGCTTGTCACGCCGTCGATCAAAGCGTCATACAGGGCGAGATAGTTCTTTTTCACGGGCTTTTCTCTCCTTTGCCGCGCTTTTGAAAAGCGAGGGTGTTGCGCTCCCAGAAGACGCCGTCGGTGTAGCCCTGTATGCGCCGATCAGTCTCGGCCAGCTCCAGGCGCTTTTCACACCAGACGCAGTAGCGCTCGTTTTGCTCCACGCCGACGAAATGCCGCCCCAGCTTTTTCGCGGCGACCGCGCTGCTGCCGGAGCCGAGAAAGGGGTCGAGCACCACGCCGCCGGGCGGGCAGCTTGCGAGGATGAGCTTGGCCAGCAGCTTTTCGGGCTTCTGCGTGGGATGGGCGGTGTTCTCCGGCATCGACCAGTAGGGCACGGAGATATCGTCCCAGAAATTGGACGGCGCGGTATCGCGGAAGCGGCCCTCCTCCGTCTCGTCCCAGTCCTTGGGCTTGCCGTCGCTGCGGTAGGGGGCGATGACGCGGCGGCGCTGCTTTACGGCGTCGGCGTCGAAGTAGTAGTCATCCGGCACAGTCAGACGTTCCTCCAGCAGCCGCCCGATCACAAGGCTCGAGCGCCAGTCGCAGCAGACATAGACGCTGCCGTCCGGTTTGAGCAGCGGCAGGGCGAGATCGAGCCAGCGGGCGGTGTATGCGGCGTATGCCGCGTCATCCATGCGGGCAAAGCGCAGGCCGTGGAAGTCCTTGGAGAGATTGTAGGGCGGATC
>CADAAM010000073.1 GCA_902785905.1 Oscillospiraceae bacterium
GAGAATGGCGCTGATGGCGAGATCGAAGTGATCCAGAACATAGAGGGCTTCCTTCGCCCGCATGTCCCCGCGATCCTCGAAAACTCTCATGCGCGCGCGCGTCGTCGAGGCGAAAGCCGTCTCGGCCACGGCAAAAAAGACCGCGCATAAAAGCAGCAGCGCCGCGCAGATAAGCGGCAATCGACTGCCGTCGTCCATAAAGGATCAACATCTCCTTTGTTTCTGAAATATCTTATAGTATATCATGCCGCGTCCTTTCCGTCAATCACTGCCGCTGCAAAAAGTCTCCCTCTCTGAGGGGGTCTCTGTCCGACACACATCGTGGTAAATGGGAACCCCCTCGGGCAGAAGCCCGAGGGGGTAAGTTGTTTGTACTGATTTGTTATTACGCGATATGCGGATAAATTAGATTGATGCCCTTATCGACATAGAGACTGCAAATGGTGCCGCCGTCTCCCGGAATCTCTTCGCCGTTTGTAAATCTTACTATCGTTAAACCGTCGTCAGTATTATACTCCTGTCGTTTTCCGTTTTGAACCAGATCGACGAGCACATCGCACGGTGAAATATCCAGGCTGGTAAGCCTGTTGCCTTGAATGCCAAGGAAGCACAGCCCCGGATTGTTGCTGAGGTTGACACTTTGCAGTCTGTTGTTATGCAGATGCAGCCTGTAGAGCTTCGGATTATGGCTGACATCGATGCTGGTCAGAGAATTGTCTCCGCATCCGAGCACCTGCAGATTGGGAAGGCCGCTCACGTCGATCCCAGCTAACCGATTGCCTCTCACGCCGAAGTTCACAAGATTTGTATTGTTGCCAAGCCTGATCTCTGTCAGCTGATTGAAATCGCAAATAAAGCTGGTAAGCGCCGTATTGTTTCTGAGATCCAGACTGCTGAGGTTGTTGTAATCGAGATTAAAGCTTTTTAAATTGGTATTATAACTCAGGTCGATACTTGTCAGCTTATTATTTTCACAGCGCAAACTTTCCAAGGCCGTGCAGCCGCTGACGTTCAAGCTTGTCAAACTGTTGTTGTTGCAGAGTAATTGGGTCAAAGCCGTGTGATTACTCAGACTCAGGCTTGTGAGGCTGTTGTTGCCGCATTTTAATCTTGCCAGTGCCATTTGGTTGCTCAAATTCAGACTTGTCAGCCCACACTCATAGCAGTAAAGATTCTGCAGTTTCGTGTTATAAGTCAGGTTCAGAGTTGAGATTGGATTGTGCGAACAAGAAATCTGTGTCAGTTCTTTATTGTTGGATACATCGAGAGAACTGATATTGTTTGCCCAGCACCATAAACTCTGCAGCTTGGGATTCCGGCTTACATTGAGCGATGTCAGCTGATTCAACGGACATTCCAGATATACCAGCTCCGGGTTGTTCGTCAAATTGAGCGAGGTGAGATTGTTGCCGTATCTATGCCAAACGCCATCTTCCTGCTTTTCTGTACCGCAGCTTAGCGTCTGCAGCGCGGTGTTTTTGCTCACATCCAGGCTGGAAAGCTGGTTGCCGGCAACGCCAAGTGTTTTCAGCTTTGTATTCTTGCTCACATCCAACTCGGTAAGGCTGTTGAGACCGCAGTCGAGATACGTCAGCTCCGTAAAGTATTCCACTCCCTTGAGGCTTGAAATCCCCATCCGATAGCACTCGATCCTCGTGGCCACGCTGATCTCCGCCTTGTTCAGTGAGCCGTTTCCGTCACTGTCAAAATTGTCGGCGATATAGCCGCGGAAACTGCTGTCCGGAAAACATCTCGAATTAAGGGGAATAAAGCATTGTCCGTCGGAAAACCAGGCAGCCGTATCCAGCAGCGGATCATTGCCTGCTCCGATACTGATGTCAAAGCCCGACAGTGGCCTGTTAAAATGTACCTCCCTCAGCCCGTCGCAGCCGTAAAAGGCCCCGTCTTCTATGCGTGTCACGCTCGCCGGGATGGTCACGCTTGTGATATTCCTGCATCCCGCGAAGGCTTCGCTCTCAATGACCGTCGTATTCTCCGGGATCGTGATGCCGGCCGAAGAGGCGTTTGCCTCCTCAGCAAAAGCCGTCTGCCCCAGGCACAGAACCAGGCAGAGCAGCAAGAGCACAGTGATACGCAGCATGGTCTTCATGGCGTTTCCTCCCGTATTGCCAAAGCTTTGAAATTTTTTATACCTTTTTGATTTGATTATACTTTAACTATATTTAAAAGGCAAACATAATATAGCAAAATAAACACCTCATGGTCTGAAAAGAAGCGCAGACGATTGCATTGCCGGAAAAATCCTGTATAATGGAAATGTCATCCGGCAGGACGTATGGTCTTTGAAAAATAAGGAGATATGCCGAAACACAGAGCGAAAGCAAGCCGAAACGCCTGCTCAGCTGAAGAAATCCGGGTGACTGATTAAAAAGCGGGAGGATGCCCTATGTTGAAGAACAGAAGAAACTGCTTGATTCGGTCTGTGGTTGTTTGCCTTCTTGTGTCGCTGCTGCTTTCGATACCTTGTGCCGCCTATGGTGAAGCGGCCGTGCCGTTCATCAGGTTGGACAAGGATGACCCGGATTACTGGCAGGGCGAACTGAGCAATGTGAGACTGATTGCGGGGCAGCTGTATGAGCTTCAGGAAATGGACGCGGAGTCCGGCGTCGACCCGGACTTTATGCCTTCGGAAGACGGGCTGGATACCCTGTGCATCTCGGGCAGCGCGCAGTTCTCGGCGCCGCAGTTCAAAGCGCTTGCCTCTGCTTTGCGGGAATGCGCCGGAGACAGAACCGTCTATGTCTTTGATCTGCGCCAGGAAAGCCATGGTTTTGTCAACGAGGGGATCCCGCTCTCGTGGTATGGCACTCACAACTGGGCAAACGAGGGAATGACGCTTGCGGAGGTTGAAGCTGACGAAACTGAGCGCCTTGGGGCCATGCTTGACAGTACGGTAAAGGCTTACGCCAGAGAAGGTGATTCGCCGATCGAACCGCCGATGGTCATCAGCGTGCAAAGCGTCATGACGGAAAAGGAATTGGTTGAGAGCGAAGGCTTTGAATACATCAGGCTTCCGATCCGGGATCACAGCTGGCCCACAGCAGAAAGTATTGACGCCTTTGTGTCCTTTGTAAAAAGCATTGATCCGGATCGGGTCTGGCTGCATTTCCACTGCATGGCCGGCAGAGGGCGCACGGGTATCATGATGATGCTTTACGATATGATGATGAATCCGGACGTGCCGATGCAGGATATTGCTGTCCGCCAGGCAATGACGGGGAGCGGCTATGCTCTTTACACGGAGGATTCCGACAGCTACAAGGTCCCGCTCTATGAGGAGAAAGCCAGGATGACGCCGTTGTTTTATGAATATGTCCAGCAAAACCGCGAGAGCAACTATGAGGTACCCTGGAGCGTATGGCTGGAAGAACAGAAAGCACAGCTTCCGGCGGCATAGAAACCCGGGGACGCGGGAAATTTGCAGCCTGAATCTGCGCGCGAAAGCTCAGAGATGCTATGCATGAAATCTCTTCAGACCTCTGTGCATCCCCGGCCTCAGGCACATATCGCGGCAGCACTTTGTGAGAAGGGCAGAGCAAAGCATTTCATATACGATTGCTGCCCGCTTGTCATAAAGCAAAGATGAAAGAGAAAAAATACCCCGTACCGCAAAAATCGGTACGGGGTATTTTCCTGGAAAGAATTACAAAAGCCAATAATAGGGTCAAAAGGAAAAAAGGGCCAAGCTGACAGGCTGTTATCAAATAAGGGGATGGATCAAAACCTGCTTGCGAAGCGGTTATCTTTTCCGCCGCTCTTTCCCGGCGGCTTGATAATACTTGCTCTTGTATTCATACATTCTCAGGTCCGCTGCTTTCAAGAGTGAATCCGAATCTGAAAACTCCTCTGTAGACGCAGCGCCGTATGAAATGGAAATACCGTTGATAAACTGTCCTTTCCAGTCAGCGCAGATTTTCTCCATCCGCTCCAGGCACTTCTTTGCTTCGATTTCCGATTTTTCCATGATTACTATGAATTCGTCGCCGCCGAGACGGTAGATGGTATCGATCCCGTCAAAACTTCTCCCAAGGCATTCTGCCGAGCCGATGATCAGCTCATCGCCTGCTTCGTGTCCAAGGGTGTCGTTTGCCTCTTTCAGCCCGTTAATATCCGCCATGACCACTGTGCAGGGAACGGGCAGCCGCTTTGAAAGCTGCTCAACTTTTTCGGAATAGGCCCGCCTGTTCTGAAGGCCGGTCATCTGATCATAATAGGCATATCTGGTCTGCAGTTCAGCCAGCTGCATGGCAGATTCGGCGAAAACAAAGCGCTCGAATCGGGTCCTGTTGATGAAATGCCCCATCAGGATTCCGACTGTTCCGAATATCAGGAAGAAGGTTACGGTCCATCGGTAAATATCAGGATCCATACGGTTGGAGCCGGCAATCACCAGCACCAAAAAATCTATCAAAATCAGCGCAATCGTTGACAGCGTATCCGTGATGTAACTGACCGGGACAATCAGCAGCGTGCAGAAGATGACGGCAGAGCGGAGATGGGGTTTCAGAACCGTGATGCCGACACCCGCGCCAAGCAGCGCTATGTTCAGCGCCGTCTCGACCGCCGGTACAAGCCGCAGATGTCTTGGACAGACATAGAGCGCAAGAAACAGCGAAACGCCGCAGATAAGCAGAACGACGATATAGACGGGGAGGCAATCGATATACTCCGGATCCGTGCGGGACATGATCAGGCTGAAGGACCAGAAGATGAGCTGGATCACCGCCCAGAAGATCGCGGCTTTCCGGTTGTCCTCCCGGATATCCTTCCGGATTTTTTCATTGTTGTTCTGGAGGACACCTGTAAACAACAATTCATTTTTTATCTTTGAAAGCATTTCAATTCCTCCTCAGTCATTGCTTTTACAAGCTCCGCACTTCGTCGTATGACAATGCCTTCAAGACTATTATATCCATGCGGATGTACCTCTTCTCTCTTTTGTGGACATGTAACTATCAGTACAACATATTCCGGCAAAAAAAACAAGCCCTATTTTTTACGGTAACTCCGCAAAAGTCTTTCCGTCTTTCAGCCCTTGCAAGAATTGTGGAGCACGCCGTGACACACGGCGTGCGCAGACTGTAGACAAACCCTTGCAAAGCAAGTTGGTCTTGTAAGGGGGATCTGTGAAGGGGGACGGGGAGTCCTCCTTCACGTACAATCTATGCAAAAATGGGAACTTTTTCGGAAGTTCCCATTTTTGCCCTTCAAGCTGTCGACACTTTGTCGACAGCTTGAGCACGCCGTGACACACGGCGTGCGAGGCCATGCCGACGGCAGTCCCAATGTCCTGATCAGCGTTCTGCTCGCCAGGGCGATCCGGAGAATGGACCCCGACAGTGAAAAGACGGTGACGGCTGTGGTTGCGCTGGATCACAAGGCGCAGCTCGGCAGCCGCGAAAA
This sequence comes from Oscillospiraceae bacterium, assembly GCA_902785905.1. GTDB lineage: Bacteria > Bacillota > Clostridia > Oscillospirales > Oscillospiraceae > Limivicinus. The sequence continues at coordinate 5,425 of CADAAM010000073.1, forward strand.
CTACCGGATGTTTGTTGATACGGCCATCGTGGATATGCCGAAAGCGCAGGCTGACTATGATAGAAGGCCAGGGGACAGCTCATGCTTCAGGCTCAGCCGGAGAACAGCCTTTATTCCCTGAAGACGCGCAGGCTCGGATTTGATACTATTTCTTGATTAAATTCTTTAATCAAGAAAGCCGCAGTTCCTGCGGTGTTTTCAGCGTGAAACGCTGAAAACACGTCTCATACAAGAACCTCTACGCGCCTTATGGTAAAGGTTTTCATGAGGTTCTAGTATGAGAAGATGGAGCAGCTGCCGGGGCAGACATCCCTCATACGGGCTTCTGCCCGGAGCCTGAGGAGACATCGCCTTTTATGGAAAAACGGATAAAAGGAATACCGGCAAATGTGCAGAGAAGCATGAAGCGCAGCACTTTGCCGGTATTCGGAGGGGTTCCGTGGGAGGGCTTTTTCCCAAATAGGATATGCCGCTTTTCGACAGCGCGTAAGTCAAGCCTTCGGACAAGGACCTCGAATGATTTATCCCCGCAAGACGGCCGAGGCGTATGCCTGCTCCGCCGCAGGACAGTATGACGTCAGTCGACATTCAGGATCTCCAGAAAGCCGGTCAGCGAGAAAACCTTGTGGAGCATGTCGTCTACGCAGACAGCCTTGATGCTGCCGCCGCGGTCTTCCATCTCCTGCGCGTAGGCGAGAAGAACGCGCAGTCCGGCAGAGGAGATGTAATTGACCTTGGAAAAGTCGATGATCAGGCTGCCCGCGTCCCCGAGCTCCGCTTCCAGCCGCTGCTGAAAAGCGGGCGCGGTCAGCGTGTCAATGCGTCCCTCGGGACGTACGGTGAGAGTATTTCCTTCCCTTTGTGTTTCAATGTTCATGTATTGTTCCTCCAAGCTAAAATTTATTAATTCTTTATATTGCCCGCATTGTATTCCGCATCTGCTCCCAGGTAGTGAATGCACAGCATGGTCAGATCGTCTGCCTGCTCTGCCCGGCCCACAAACGCTTGAATGCTCTTTTTCACGCCCGCCAGGATCTCGTCCGGATTTGTGAGGCCGGGGGTGTTCAAAGCGTCAAGCAGCCTGTCGGTCCCATAAAAAAGCTGCTTTTCGTTCTCTGCCTCCGTGATGCCGTCCGTATAGACAAAAACCGTGTCGCCGGGAGCCAGCTGCAGCTCGTAGTCGGTATAGCGTGAGCGCTTCATTCCGCCGAGGACAAAGCCGTGTTTGTCTTGATAAAGGCGGAAAACGCCATCCTCTCCGCGAATTGCCGGTTCCTCATGCCCCGCGTTGCAGGCTGTGAGCATACCTGTTTGAAGGTTGAGGACGCCCAGCCATACCGTAACGAACATATGGGCGGAGTTGTGCTCGCAGAGCTGGAGGTTTACATCCGTCAGTATCTCGGCGGGTGTACCGCCGCCGAGCGCCCGGCTGCTGATCATGTTTTTGGCGGACATCATGAACAGCGCCGCGGGAACGCCCTTGCCGGACACATCGGCGATTACAAGAGCGAGGTGGTTTTCATCGATAAAGAAGAAATCATAAAAATCGCCGCCGACCTCTCTGGCCGGAGCCATGGATGCACCGAGTGCAAATCCGCTGTGCCCGGAGAAGTCCGCCCCAAGCTCGGGCAGCGCATGGCGCTGAATCTGCCCGGCAAGATCGAGCTCTGTACGAATACGCTCGCGCTCTGCCGTGACCCGGGCCAGATCATGGGTGTAGTCCACGATACGCTCCTGCATGTCGTGGATCTCCTGATAGAGATCACCGATTTCGTCATTGGAGCGTAAATCGAGCTTGACTATGTTCTCCGCAGTATAGGCTTTTTCGCCTGACGTAAAGCTGCAGACATCCTCCTGCAGCCTGCACAGCGGCTTGATTGCGATGCGCCGGACAAAAAACAGGTTGAGCATGATGGCCGCCGCAGTCACCAGCAGGATGAGGACCACGCAGTTGAAAAGGAACATGTTGCGCTCATGCACAATATCGTTCATGTCGATATCTGCGGAGATGAGAGCGACCGGCTCGTTCGTGGAGAAGCGGCAAACAGGCTCACAGGCGGTACAGAGCCATCCGTACTCACTGCGATAGACCGTCGCCGGGATCCGCGAGTTGGCTTCATATTGCTGAAATTCATCGATATAAGACTCCGTTGAGCCGATATTCAGCAGGCTTTCGCCCGGGTCTATCAGATTGTAGGTCAAGTCGCCCAAATCCCGCTGAATATAGAGATTGGAGAGCGGGAAGGATTCCTCGACCGACAGGAGCTCTTCACAGCAGTATTGATAATCGTCCATGAGGCTGCGTTCCGGAGCCGCGCTTTCTTTGAAGGAATACCTGCTTTTCATCCAGGCCTCAATCAGACCGGGATCGTTTGCCTGAACAGCCCGCGCCCGGAGAGAACGGAATTCATCCGTGTCGAGTTCGTTCCATAAATGGATAATCATAGCGTTGTCATCAGCAGAGCTGTTGAAGAGTTTGCTGACGTTCAGGGCTGCAAGCTCGGCCTGATCAAAGCAGATCCGGTCAATCTGCTGGCAATGCACATAGAATGCCAGCAAAAACACGCTGAGTGAGCTGAGCAGAACGGCGTTCAAAATCAGCAGATTCAGCTTGTACCGAAGGGAGAACCTTCCCGCTTTCCTGTTTCTGTGCGATGCTGTTTGTGTATCCAATGGCTATGCCTCCGATATCTGGGACGATTCAAAAGCAGTATAACACGCCTCACCATCAGCGGCAAGGAAAAGAGTCAGATGAAAGAGTATTTCAATCGGAATCACAAAAAAACAGCGGAACGGAGCTCTGCAAAATGTGTTCCGTTACCCGGCTGCTTCACGATTTCTGCGATCCTGCCGCTTACTCTGCGCTGCATCGGACTGCTGATCATGAAGCAGACCCCAGAGAACCGATCAGTCGCTGAGCCGAACGACGCGGCTGTTTGCGGCCACCAAAGCACAGCGCCCCAACGGACTTGTCCGTTGGGGCGCTGTGCTTATGGGGTCTGAAATCAGCCGAAGACGGAGAGCAGGAAGCCCGCCGCGATGGCCGAGCCGATGACGCCGATGGAGGCGGCCACTGCGATTACGCCATCGGGATAAAGTCAAACCCCCTTTGCTGTGCGTAGGTCTCTGCGGTGCTTCCGGTCTTGCCCAAGATAGTCAACCCATTCATTTCAGCAAAGGCGTAACGGTCAATGCTTGTTGTCGCCTTTGGAATGTAGATATACTTGAGGTTCGGGCAGTCAGCAAAGGCAAGATGACCAATGGTCGTGGTATTTTCCGACAGCTTCACAAAGGAGAACGCGCCGCCGGTAAAGGCTTCCTCGCCGATGGTTGTCAGGGCGGAGGGAAGGATGAGGTCAGGCGTTGCCCACACGGCATAAATTGTTTGTGAGCGTACCCTGTTTTCTCCGGGCAGATAGGCCGCGTTTAAGCTATCGGCGCTGTCAGCCCAGCCAAGGAAGTAATAACCATCTCGTACCGCGGTTGGCAGACCTTGCGAGAAGATGTACGATACAGAACTGTCAAACTTCGCGTAAAGTGTTACATCCGCGTTTTCTGTGTAGGTATCGCCAGGCTCATAATCGATGCCATTCCCGTCCTTGGCGGTATTCCAACGCAGGAATTTCTGCTCTATGATCTTAAACCCGTCTATTTTCGTGGGAGCGACTGTCCCGCCTTTTGCGTCCAAGGTAACGGCAGCATTTGAAGAGAAGTTACGATCCTCCGGCTTTTCGGTATTCAGTACAAGAGGGACATCATGTACCTTCTCCTGCGCCGGGAAAACTGTATCATAATCATTCCACTTGTATTGCACCGTGTAGGTATTCTCACTGCTGTGACCATCGTTGTAGCTGTCCCAGTGCGCGTAAAGTGTGGTTTTCCCGATCGGCGAGGGTGACAGTTCCGTAACGTGTATACCGCCGGAGGCCGAAGTGTACCAGCCGAGGAAGCTGTGACCGGTCCAGGTCGGGTCGGATGGTAGAGAATAGACACCGGGGCAACTGATAAAACTCTGCGTATAGAGTCCCGTATCTTCCGGAACAAAGTCTGTGGCCGTCGTGCCGTCCTCAAGTTGAAGCTCTGCCAGCCATACAGTCCCGGTCTGATCGACATACGGATGAATGCTGCTGTTGTACGCCGACGTCTTGTCCATGCGGACTGAGTACCGGGCCCATTCAGTTGTCAGGTTTACACTTTCATAATCCGGGTCATAACCCCAGCGAAAATGGATACCCGTGCCGTTCTGGGAACTCTTCGCCCAGAAGCTCAGGGTCATCGGTTTATCGTCGCCCACAAAGCCCTCACTCGTATTGTTGCCCTGCGTCACCGTCTCAAAGATCAAATCATTTCCGGAGGAGCCGGCGGCACTGTTGTCAATCCGCAGGGAGCTATACCCGTTGTGCCGGACACTGTCGTCGATCTGGATAGTTGCGACGTCGGTGTTGCGGCTTGCCCACCGGGAGGGATTGAGCGCCGCGGAAAAATCGGAGCCGATCAGATAGTTCTTCCCGCTGTGGTTGCCGTAGAAGGAGACTGTGTTGATAAGCTGCCAATACTGAGCGCGGGTCTGGTTTTGCGGATATTGCTGCAGCGGTGTACCGTCGCCGGTGTCGCCGTTTTTTACGTCCAGCGCGTAAAAGGAGCGCTGTGAGATAAACTGCAGATAGCCGCTGCCGTCCTGGACGATATACCAGTTCTGCGCTCTGGTACCGTTTGGCTGGTATGTGATGACCGGGACACCGGCGTAGGGATCACCGTTTTTGACGTCCAGCGCCTGCCCTGTGCCGATGTTGACGATGGTATAGCTGCTGTTTTCGTTTCTTGTGAAGTGCCAGAGCTGCCGGTTGCTTGGCATGTTGCCGGACTGAATATATGCCTCTGTGCCGGAGGATTCCGGGGCCGTCAGCCAGGAGCCGGAGCCCAGACCCTTGACCGCGTACACGCCGTCCGGTACGTCGGCGAGAGTAAGGTCATCAAGCGATGACGGGGAGTAGCTAAGCCCGATGTTGACAACAGAATTACTGATGACGCCGGAAAGCGCGGCGCTGCCAGGCGCGAGTCCGTTATAGACGCTGCCGTTTCTCGTATGGGGCACGATCTCATATCGCGTTCCCGCAGGCCACCAGACACAGTAGTCATTAACGTTGGAGGCCATCAGAATTCCGTTGATATAGACATCCACCGTGCCATAGGTTCCAAGATCCTGGCTGTTCTCATTGTTCAACAGACCGTATACATCCAGACGCCAAGCGGTGTCTCTGGCTCCGCCCAGGTGGTAGAGAACGCAGGAACCGTACCCGGAAGGAGAGCCGTGTGCATCCAACCCCGATAAATTCCAAATGTGGTTTTTGATGGAGACGGAAAACAAACTCTCGAGAGAACCATTCGCGGGATTCATGCAGATCACGTCCCCGTCACCGCTGACCGGATCATACCAGGCGTAGACTGCCGCTACAAAATGCTGAGTTGTGGAGCCTGGGCCTTCGACGACAGGTAAATACCCATTACTGAGAAAATATGTAAAAGCTTTACAGACCTCATATTCACTCGAAACCGGGAAATAGCTGAAGATTGTCCCCTGACGCTCGTGATACGTCCGATCCTCTACAATCTCCATACCCGGATACTTGCTGCAGACATTCTGCCAGTTTATACTTGCATCTGACATATCAAGCGTCAGCGACATGGTGCCCGGATTGAAGCCCTCTGAGGTATTATTTACATTGACAAGCCCGGTCCGGGCAATCTGCTCTGCGACAGCGACAATGGCACAGCCCTTGCTCCAGTCGATACTGCTGTTGATGTCATTCCATGTTTCATCGGTCTGGTTCCATTCGTATGCCAATTCTTCGGAACCGGCAGAAACAGTTGACAGCGTGTTCGACGCATGCGAGTCAAACCTTGCAAGCATGAAAAACACGATCATGAAGAGAAGCGACAGACCGATTATTCGCAGTCTTATATTGCCATTTCTATAATTCGTCAGAGTTTTATCCGAGGTTCCCGACATTCTTTATGCCTCCTGCGTTCTATTCCCAACTTGGTCGATCATTTGCCAAGCAAGAGATTCCTGTATTGTTCGCTAAAGGTTGGAAATGGATTGTTTGCAAGCATCTTATCATTTTTCAGGCGCTGGAAAAACTGAGAAAGCAGAATAAAGATCTTTCAGAGTTCATCGTGGGCCGACACACAAAGCTAACCCATCCGGACTTTCGTCCGGATGGGTTAGCTTGCCAGGTAAAGCGCTCAGCCGAAGACGGAGAGCAGGAAGCCCGCCGCGATGGCCGAGCCGATGACGCCGGCCACGTTGGGGCCCATGGCGTGCATCAGGAGGTAGTTGTTCTTGTTGTACTTGCGGCCCACGTCCTGAGAGACGCGCGCGGCCATCGGCACGGCGGAGACGCCCGCGGAGCCGATCAGGGGGTTGATCCGCCGGCGGTGGAAATGGCGAAAGCCACAAGACCCAGGATGATAATATAGATGGTCTGCAGCTGCAGGAAGCTGTCGCCCACCATCGTCGCGCCCACGGAAGTCGCGAGGAAGATCGTCACGATGTTCATCAAGGCGTTCTGGGCCGTATCGGACAGACGGTCGGTGACACCGCACTCACGGAAGAGGTTGCCGAGCATCAGGCAGCCGATCAGCGGGGCGGTGGAGGGCAGGAGCAGGATGACGAAGGTCGCCACGACGATGGGGAAGACGATCTTTTCAGTCTTGGAGACCTCGCGGGCCTGCACCATCTTGACCTTGCGCATCTTGTCAGTGGTCATGGCCTTCATGATCGGAGGCTGAATGAGCGGGATCAGGGCCATGTAGGAGTAGGCCGCGATCGCGATGGGGCCCAAGAGCTCCGGCGCGAGCTTGGTGGTGAGGAAAATGGCCGTGGGGCCGTCCGCGCCGCCGATGATGCCGATGGAGGCGGCCTGCGGGCCAGTGAAGCCCAGCAGCACCGCGCCGAAGAAGGCGATGAACACGCCGAGCTGAGCTGCGGCGCCCAGCATCAGACTTTTGGGTCTCGCCAGCAGGGGACCGAAGTCGGTCATCGCGCCGACGCCCATGAAGATGAGCGAGGGGTAGATGCCGGCCTTGACGCCGATGTAGAAGAAGTCGAGCAGACCGGCCTCGCGCATGATGTACCCGTAGCTGTGGTAGTAGGGGCTGGTGGAATCGAGGAAGGTGGACCAGATCTCGGGGTGGTAGAGGGCGTTCGCGCCCATGCCGACGAAGTAGCTCAGGTTGCTGAGCAGGCAGCCGAAGGCGATGCCGCACAGCAGCAGGGGCTCAAACTTCTTGACAATGCCGAGGTAGAGCAGCACGAAGGCGATGATGATCATGACGAGGTTTTTCCAACCGCCATCAGCCAGGAAGAAGGCGGCGAAGCCCGATTCAGAAGCGAGCGTTCGCAGGACACCGAGTATATCCATACGCGCCTCCTTATGCGATCACGACGAGCGGAGAATCGGTCTCTACGACCGCACCCTTATCGACGACGATCTGCGCGACCGTGCCGGTCTTGGTGGAGACAACCTCGTTCTCCATCTTCATGGCTTCGAGGATCAGGAGCACGTCGCCCTCGTTGACCTTCTGGCCGGGCGTGACGTTGATCTTCAGGACGTTGCCGGGCATCGGGCTCTTGATAACCGTGCCTGCGGCGAGAGCACCGCCTGCGGGAGCGGCGGGAGCGGCAGCGGCTGCGGGAGCGGCGGCTGCGGGAGCAGCGGCGGCAGGAGCGGGAGCCGCAGCGGCGGCGGGGGCCTTGAGATCGTACTCGTCGACGAGCATGGCCTCGCCGGCCTCGACCTCAACTTCGTAAACGCGCTTGTTCAGCGTAACCTTATACTTCATCTTCTTTGACCTCCCTGATGGAAATAAAGCGCAGCTCATTGAGCGGCTTGCCGAGCGTGTCGGCCACAATCGCCATGACCATGGCGGCGTCGCGGGGATCGGTGTTGTAGAGCTTGAAGTCGCCGGCCGAGCCGGGGGCCGGGGCGGCCTTCACGACCGGTGCGGCGGCAGCCGGAGCGGCGGCCGGTGCGGCAGCGGCGGGGGCGGCCTTCGGCTCACGGTGCATAACCTTGCCCATGATGATGATGACGGCCATCAGCATCACAAGGCCGAGGAACACCACCAGATAGCCCAGCAGCGCGTAGCCCGCGGCGTTGGGAATGGAAATGTTTACAAGATCAATCACGGTTCAATCCTCCTGTCTCAGTCGACGGAAACGATGGAGTACTTGACCTTCTTCTCCTCCTGCTCCTTGCGGGCGGCAAAGAACTTCTCGGCGACCGGCGGGAAGGAGATGTAGCTGAGCACGTCTTCCTCGCATCTTGCGGTATCGCCGAGCTCGGCCTGGGCCTTCTCAAACACGTCCTTGGGCAGGGTATCGGCGTAGCGGCCCTCGATGGGCTTCTCGTCGCCCAGGATCTTGGCCTGAACCTCGGGATCGATGGGGGCGGGAGTACGGCCGTACTCGCCGCGGCAGTAGGCCTTCAGCTCGGCGCCGACGTTCTTGTAGCGCTCGCCCGCCAGAACGTTCTGCACGGCCTGGGTGCCGATGAGCTGGGAGGTCGGGGTGACCAGCGGGGGATAGCCCATGTCGGCGCGCACGCGCGGGGTCTCGAGCAGGGCCTCGTCGAACTTGTCGAGCTTGTTGAGGCTCTTGAGCTGGCTGAGGAGGTTGGAGAGCATGCCGCCGGGGATCTGGTAGGTCAGGCACTGGGTGTCGGTGGCCATGGAGATGGGGTTCAGGCCGCCGCTGGCCAGGAACTCGGCGCGGATGGGCTTGAAGAAGTTGGCCATCTCATGCAGCTTTTCGGTATTGAGGCCGGTCTCGTAGCCGTACTGACGGAAAACGTACTCCAGAGTCTCGGTGGCGGGCTGGGAGGTGCCGCCGGAGAAGGGGGAGATCGCGGTGTCGATGACGTCGGCGCCGGCTTCTACGGACTTCATGTAGGTCATGAAGGCCAGACCGGTGGTGCAGTGGGTGTGGACGACGACGGGCAGGTCGACGGCGTCCTTGATGGCGGAGACAAGGTCATAGGCCTCTTTCGGGCTCATGATGCCGGCCATGTCCTTGATGCAGATGGTGCTGACGCCCATCTGCTTGAGCTCCTTGACCATCTCAACGTACTTCTGGAGGGTGTGTACGGGGGAGGTGGTGTAGGAGATCGCGCCGGAGGCGATGGCGCCGGACTTGACGGTCTCCTCAACGGCGACCTTCAGGTTGTTGACGTCATTGAGCGCGTCGAAAATGCGGATGATGTCGATGCCGTTGCGAACGGCGGCGCGCACGAAGCGGCGGACGATGTCGTCGCTGTAGTGCTTGTAGCCCAGAATATTCTGGCCGCGCAGCAGCATCTGCAGCTTGGTGTTGGGCATGGCGGCGCGGATCTTGCGAAGGCGCTCCCAGGGGTCCTCGTTCAGGAAGCGAAGGCAGACGTCAAAGGTGGCGCCGCCCCAGCACTCCACAGAGTAGAAGCCAGCCTGATCGATGGTCTTGAGGATGGGCTCAAACTGGCTGTAGCCCAGCCTCGTTGCGACAAGTGACTGGTTTGCGTCGCGAAGGATGGTTTCGGTAAACTGTACTTTCTTCATACGTACCTCCTCTGATTTTCGCTATGTCAATGTTTCTTGCTCTATCAAAAATCCGGCGCAGAAGAAGCTCCGGCGCAGGAGTCTTTGCAAATGTAATTGTACGAGCACACACAATGCTCTTCACTCTATTAAACGACAAAAACGGCCAATCGTCAAGGGACGAATCGCACAAACTTTTTGAATGAATCAGGCATAGAAGTCCCTCCTCCGGTTTCCCGGAGGAGGGAGAATGAAATCAGATAACGCCGATGATCATGCCGACGATCATGCAAAGGATGGAGAAGATCCAAACATACATGAAGCTGGACTTGATGTGATCCTTGATGTCGATATCGGCGAGACCGATGCCGAGCAGGGTGGCGGGAACCATGGGGCTGATGAAGGTGGCGCAGTTGCGGCAGATGACCATGGCGACGGCGATGGGCTGCGCGGCGACGCCGAAGGCCTGACCGATGCCGATGACCACGGGCAGCATGCCGTAGAAGTAGGAGTCGGTATCGAAGGCCAGAGCCAGAGGCACGGACAGAATGCCGATGACGAGAGGCAGCTGACGGCCAAGAGCGTGGGGCAGGAAGCCGGCGACCATGTTGGCAAGGCAGCGAACCACGGAGGGCAGCGCATCCTCAGGCAGCTCCATAACCTTGGCGGAGATGACCTTGCCGTCGGCACCCATGCTGGAGGTGAGAATGCCCATGAGGACGGCGGCGCCCATCAGGGTGGAGCACATCATCAGAGCGGGACCGGCATGCAGGTTGATGATTTTCTTGTGCATCTTGGCGGTGAAGCCGTAGTTGACGAAGAGAGCGCAGGCGCAGCCGATCATGAAGGGATAGTAGCTGGGGAAGACATCCCAGATGAGCATGGCGATGATGGCGAGGGTCAGAACGATGTTGAAGAGGAAGAGCTTGGGGCGGGCCAGCTCACTGTCGCCGGCAGCGGCGGCGGGAGCGGAGTCGTCGAGCTCAACGACGCCCTCGGTCTGGGCGAGCTTGCCGTTGAGACCGGCGCCGCGCTTCTTCTCCTGGAAGCCGGTGAAGACGGCGTGGGCCAGAGCCAGAACGATGCCGAAAATCTGCACGGGCAGGATGGTCTTCCACAGAGCGCCGGCCTCAATGCCGAGGACGGACGCGGCGCGCATGGTGGGGCCGGCCCAGGGCATGAGGTTCAGAACGCCCATCGCGAGGACCGCGATGCGGAGCAGAGAGGTGGGACGCATGTGCATGCGCTTGTAGACGGGCAGCATGGCGGGGACCACAATGCAGAAGGTGGAGGCGCCGCCGCCGTCGAGGTGGCCGACCAGGGCGATGATGCAGGTGACAACGGCCACACCGATGACGTTGTCGCCGACAAACTTCATCAGCTTGCCGATGATGACGTCGAACATGCCGGCGTCCGTCATAATGCCGAAGTACAGGACGGAGAACACGAACAGGGCCGCGGTCGGGCCGGTGCTGTTGAAGCCGGCCTTGATCATGGCGGCGATGTCGTCAAAGCTGTGGCGGCCGCCGATGACCAGAATCAGAGCCAGAATGGTGGGCCATACGATAAAGGCGATGGCAGGCTGCGTCTTGCTCTTGAAGAGCGTGATGACGATGGCGACGATGGTCAGCAGACCAAGGATGCCGACGATGGTGTTACTCATAGATTCTTAAACCCCTTTTTCTTTTATATAGGATGAGACTCAGTCTTCCTCAAGGGAATACGGTTTGATTTTGCGGATAACGTCGAGGATGGTGCCGTCGCGGGCCTCGAGTACGGCCACGACCTCGTCCTCCCACTGGAGGTCGTCGGGTCTGCCGACCATGCTGTAGGCCTTCTCCTTGAGCTCCTCGATGGGGACATGCTTGATGCCCGCGGCGTCCAGACACGCAATGAGGTCGGGGCGCAGGGGGTTGACCGCGATGCCGTAGTCGGTGACGAGAACGTCCACGCAGTCGCCCGGAGTGGTGACGGTCACGACATGCTCGCACACGGTGGCCATGCGGCCGCGGATGAGCGGGGTGACGATGACGCAGACCTTGGAGCCTGCCGCAGTGTCGGGGTGTCCGCCGGGTGCGCCGCGGAGAATGCCGTCGGAGCCGGTGAGCACGTTGACGTTGAAGCCGGTGTCAATTTCCAGCGCCGCCAGGACCACGAAGTCGAGCTTGTTGACGAACGCGCCCTTGTTCGCGGGATTGGCGTACTGGCTCGCGCTCATCTCGAAGTGGTTCGGGGTCTGGTTGATGGAGTTGACGGCGTCAAGGTCGAAGTCCTGCACGTCAATGACCTTGCCGACCTTGCCCTTCTTGAGCATCTCAACCATCGGGCCGCAGATGCCGCCGATGGCCCAGCCCATCTTGATGCCGCGCTCGTCCATGTATTTCTCGAGGAAGAGGTTGGCCGCCAGCGACGGGCCGCCGACGCCGGTCTGGAAGGAGAAGCCGTCCTTAAAGTACGGGGTGGAGGCGATGACCTTCGCCACGTTCTCGGCCATCATCAGGTCGCGCGGGTTCTGGCTGATGCGGGCGGCGGCGGAGGCGATCTTCTTCGGGTTGCCGATGGAGTCGACCACCACGACCGCGTCCACGTCGATGGCCTCAACGGAGGCGGGCATGTTGGGGAAGTCCACCAGGCAGTCGGTGACAACGACGACATGATCGGCGTACTTGGCGTCGGTCATGGCGTAGCCCATGGAGCCGCAGTTGGACTTGCCGCCGATGCCGCGGCAGTTGCCGACGCAGTCACTTGTCGGAGCGGCGATGAAGGCGATGTCGATGTGGACCTCACCGGCCTCGATGGCGCGGGGACGGCCGCCGTGGCTGCGGATGATGGCGCGGGTCTTGAGCTTGCCCTGGGATACGACCTCACCCATTCTGCCGCGGATGCCGCTGGTCTGGATGCCGATGACCTTGCCCTGCTCGATGTAATCGGCGATGGGGTCGTGGGCGCTGCCGAGAGAGGAGGCCGCGATGGTCAGATCCTCGAGACCCAGCTCCTCGATGGCGGCCTTCATGACCATGTTGACCACAAAGTCGCCGTCACGCAGATGGTGGTGGAAGGAGAAGGTCATGCCGCTCTTCGCGCCGCACTGTTTCAGCGCGTCGGCGAGGGTCTCGACCAGCTTGCTCTCCTGGGGCTTCTCATAGCGCTTCGTGCGCGGGGACGCCTTCTGGATGTACTTGCCATCCATGTAATTTTTTCCCTGATAGACTTCCTTGCCGTTTTCAAGCAGGAAATCGGGAATCTCTCTGCCTACTGCGTTTTTCATACCAGATCTCCCTCCCAAAGTCCGCAGGCGCGGGCCAGTTTCAGAGTCCTCTCAGCGCCGGGGATGAAGGCGATGTCGATCATCTTGCCGTCGACGGTGAAGACGCCGACGCCCGCGGCGCTCTGCTCGCGGTAGGCGCGGACGATCTTCTCGGCCTGAATGATCTCCTTCTCGGTCGGAGCGAAGACCTCGTGCACGTAGCGGATCTGCTTGGGGTTGATGAGGCTCTTGCCGTCGAAGCCCATGGCCTTGTTCTGCTGGACCTCGGCCTCGAAGCCCTCCTGGTCGTCGAGGTTGGTGAACACGGTATCGAAGCACTGCACACCGGCGGCGCGGGCCGCGATGAGCATCATGCCGCGGGCCGTGACCATGTCGATGCCGTCGCGCTGGGGCTTGGTCTGCATGCACTTGCGGAAGTCACCGCCGGAGATGGCGACGCCCAGCATACGCTCGGACGCGGCACAGATCTCATAGGCGTTGAGGATGCCCTTGGGGCTTTCAAGCGCGGCCATCAGAAGGGTGCGGCCCTTCTCCACGCCGAATTCCTCCTCGGCGGCCTCAACAGCCTTCTCAACCGTCAGCACGTCCTGCGCACTCTCGCACTTGGCGATGCGGATGCCGTCGGCCCCGCCCGCCACGCAGACACGGATATCCTCCTGCCAGTGGGGGGTGTCAAGGCCGTTGATGCGGACGATGACCTCGGTGTCACCGTAGTCGATGGTCTTGAGCGCGTGGTACAGGGAGAAGCGGGCAGCGTCCTTCTGATTCTCGGCGACGGCGTCCTCAAGGTCCAGCATGATGCTGTCACAGCCGTAGATGTAGGCGTCCTTGATGAGGCCGGGCTTCTGCGCGTTCATGAACATCATGGTGCGGCGCAGGCGGAAGCGCTCGGGTCTGGGACGAGGAATCATCTGATTGCACCTCCCCAGGGAATGTTCGCTGCGGACTGACCGCAGCTGCGGAATACCGCGCACTCGACGCGGGCCTTGATCGTGCAGTCCAGCGCGCCCTTGTCGACGACGGCGACGCGGGCGTTTTCCACGCCGAGGCGTTCCAGCGTCTCCAGGACGGTGGCCTTGATCTGACGACCGTACTGATTCATCACGCTGCTCTGCAGCGTAAGCTCGATCCCGTCGTCGCCCGGCTCTACCATGACCTGGGCGTCGCTGGATTCGAGGGTCCCCGCCATCGCGGGTTTCAGAATCTCCATGTCAACGATGTTCAAATTTTATCATTTTTGACCCCCTGTAGGCAAATGTTTTCTTATGCGTTAATATATAAGAGAAAGACTATTTCACTTGACAAACATAAGAATATCATTATACTAATATAGAGAGAATGTTATTAGAGTTCACGGAATCGTCAAAATTGGCCGGGACAGGGAGGAAAGCTTATGAATCTCAAGCAGGCATTCTATATCCGTACCATCGCGCGGGAGGGCGGGATCACCGCCGCCGCCAAGAAGCTCTACGTCAGTCAGCCCTCACTCAGCCAGATGGTGCGTCAGGTGGAGAGCGAATACGGCGTGACGCTCTTTGACCGCACGGTCTCGCCGCTGCGCCTGACCTATGCGGGGGAGAAGTATCTGCAGGCGGCAAATGTCATGCTGGCGGCAAACGACCGCCTGGAAAACGAGCTGCGCGAGATCCGCGAGGAGAACAGCGGCCTGCTGCGTCTCGGCATCAGCGTGCAGCGCGCCATGCAGATCCTGCCGGTGGCCATGCCCTGGTTCGTGATGCAGTTTCCCAAGGTCTCAATCGATCTGCGGGAGGAGGTCGTATACCCTCATCGAGAAGGAGGTCATCGGTATCCTCGCAGGAAAAAACTCTGCCATTGCAAATCAGATTCCGCCGGGGACGCCCGTCTCTCTCAGCATGATTCGGGAAGACGCTTTCGTCTCGCTCAAGCCCGGCCACAGCGTGCGTGTGGTGCAGGACGCGCTTTTCCGCGAGAAGGGGATGCAGCCCCAGATTCTGCTGGAGACGGACTCGCTGGAGGTCGCCAAACGCGTGACCCTGCAGGCGGGGGCGTGCATGTTTCTGTCTGATATATTCGTCGACGACTACGCTCGGCGCAGCGGGGTTTTCTACCCGCTGATGGACTATGAGAACAAGCGGCATCTCTATGCCTGCTGGCGCAAAGGGGAGAAGCTGCCCCGCTACGCCGACGGCTTTATCAAGATCGTGAGCAGAATTTTGGACAAAAACGCCGTCAAATAAGACTCTTTCTGTGCCTGCTTCGGATCAAAAGCCCAAAGGGACTTTCTCCGGAAACTGTCACTTTTTCTGCTCCTCCCGGCGTGGTCCGGCCGAAAATGGCATTTGACAATTTCAGCTTTTTGATGTATTCTTTAGCTGAAAGGAATAGTAAAAGCGTTAATCCGACATTTCCGCGCACTTTTAATTATATATTACAGAAACGATACAAGCCATGTGCCGATACGATACTGATCAGCCCATGGCTCGTTTTTTTTATGAAAGAATCGTGAAGGAAATATACCAAATCTGTTTTTTAAAACTGAAAGACAGGCATAGCGGGAACAAATACGATTTCGTGGTGAAGGGGTGGAATATGTTTCAGCCGAACGAGTATGTGGTATACGGCCGCCTGGGCGTCTGCCGGGTGGAAGGAATCGAACAGGTAGACGGGCGGGACTATTACTGCCTGCGCACGCTCTATCAAAACTGTGCGATCAAAACGCCGGTGAACGGGAAAATCCCTGTCCGTCGGGTGATCTCCCGGGAGCAGGCGGACGCTCTGATTGACCGGATTCCCTCCATGCGGGCCGAGCCGATCAATACCGGCAATGCACGCGAGCTCAGCGACAGCTATCGCTCCGCTGTCCTTACACAGGAGTGTAAGGATCTGCTTGAGCTGGTCATGTCGATCTATGCGAAAAAGCGCTCGATCCAGAAGGCGAAGAAGAAACTGAACAGTACCGATGAGAGCTATTTCAAAGAAGGGGAAAAGCTGCTCTACGGCGAACTGGCTGTCGCCCTCGGCATCCCCTATGGTGAGGTGCAGAGCTATATCCGAAACCGCGTGAAATCGGTACAAAAAGAGAAAGAGCAGGAACAGTTGCATAGTTAACATAAGTTGTTAACATTTTCCACAGGGTTTTCAACAAAACAAGAAGATATCGCAAGCAATATAGTTTACATAATCATAATATAATACATTATTGCTTCTCCCAACGAAAAAAACAACATGATTTTTTCAGATAATTGTTGTATCATTCAGATGCAGCGTTGGCTGCCACGAGAGTGCTTTCACAGCGATGAACCGGGCGGCAGCCCGGCAAGTCGGCAAAGTCCGCTTGAACATCTCTCTGCATGACTGGCCGGATCGGTTCTGCCGGACGTATCGTGCCGAAGGAGGTGTAAAAAATGAAACGGATTAAAAGCGCCTGCATCCTGCAGACACTGGTGTTTTCCCAGAAGGATGATCTCGGGCTCAGCCTTGAAACGATTCTGAATCAAAACCGCGATGAGCTTGAAAAGTACAAGAAAACCCTGGAGCGCACCGGGACAAGATACCAAATCCTTGACGAGACACAGCAGCAGGACGGTTCGCTGCTGATTCATGTCCGCAAGCAGTATAATGACAGAATCGACGTCAGCGAATATTTCAATTGACATCGGAGGACGGTCACGGGTTCGTGGCCGTCCTCAAGCTGTCGACAAAGTGTCGACAGCTTGAAAGACAAAAATGGGAACTTCCAAAAAAGTTCCCATTTTTGCAT
The DNA here is from genome assembly GCA_902785905.1 of Oscillospiraceae bacterium. Lineage (GTDB taxonomy): Bacteria > Bacillota > Clostridia > Oscillospirales > Oscillospiraceae > Limivicinus. Next base: position 22,008 of record CADAAM010000073.1, read on the forward strand.
GGATTGTACGTGAAGGGGGACTCACCGTCCCCCTTCACAGATCCCCCTTACAAGACCAACTTGGTTTGCAGGGGCTTGTCTGCAGTCTGAGGACGGTCACGGGTTCGTGGCCGTCCTCGCTTTTGCCCCATCAATCTTTGTCTAATTTTCATGGAAGATCAGTTGCAGGATAGGGCGCTCTGTCAATTGACAAAAGGATACGGAGGAAGTAAACTTAAAAAATAAGATGTTTCTTTGATGATAGAACACCATTAAGAAAAGCTGTCCTGACTTCGCGGAGGAGAAATGTTTGCTTCCCGGCCATTTTGGGAAGGATTCTTCGCTTATGCTCGGATTGACAGAGAAACGAAAGGGGACGATGGTTTGCGCATCACCCGTTTGGAGAACGGAGACTGGGCGCTGATCCTTGGCGCGGAGACGCTGCTGACGGGCTCGGAACAAGAACCCTTCGCCGTGGCTGTGCGGCGGGAGAAAAACTATACCGCCAATCGGGGCACGGTCAAGGTTGAGATCACGGAGACCGGGCGGGTCCCGCTCACGACGCTCACACAGGAGGCGGACGGGACGCTCGTCTTCACCGGCGAGGGGCACGCGCTGCGCCTGATGCCGCGAGGGGTCGCGGGCGGAATTGAATTTGCGATGGAAGGGGAGAAGGGCTGGGCCTACGAGTTCCGGATCCCCGCGGAGGAGGACGAGGCCGTCTTCGGCGGCGGCGAGCAGTACCGCAAAACGAATCTCCGCGGCGAGACGGTCGTGAACTTCGTCTCCGAGCATATCAAGGCCTCGACCATTCTGGAGAAGGCCCTGCTGCCCAAATGGCTCTACAGGGAAAAAGGCCCCGGCGAGATTGGCAGCTACGCCCCCATGCCCGTCTTCGTGACGGATAAAAGGCGGCTTATTCTCTTTGACACCACGGCGGACGGACGCTCCGATTTTACCGCACAGGACAGCCTGCTTTTTGAGTTTGACGCCTGCCCGAAGCGCCTGCTGCTTTTAAAGGCGGCAAGCTACGAGGGGCTTTCCCTCCTGCTGGCCGGCCAGATCCCGAACCGGCAGTATCTCCCGGACTGGTGTACGGAGGGCATGATCCTCGGCGTGCAGGGCGGGACGCAGACAGTGCTTGACAAGACCTTCGCCATGCTCGACGCGGGCGCAAAAATCTGCGGCGTATGGAGCCAGGACTGGTCCGGCGAGAAGCGCACCGTTATGGGCAAGCAGGTCTATTGGAACTGGGAGCTTGACGAGCAGCTCTATCCGGGACTCAGAGACGCGATCCAAAAGCTCAACGCGCGGGGCGTGAAGTTCCTGGCCTACATCAACCCCTACCTGGTGCGGGGCGGAAAGCAGTATCAATACTGCAAAAAACAGGGCTGGCTGATCACAAAACAGGACGGCAGCATCTATCACATCAAGTCCACCACCTTCGACGCGGGCATGCTCGACCTCACAAACCCCGAGGCCGTGCGCTACATCAAGGAGACCCTGATCGGGAAAAACATGCTGGAGCTCGGCGTCTCCGGCTGGATGGCGGATTTCGGAGAATATCTGCCGGTGGACTGCGTGCTCCACGACGGCGACCCTGCCGAGCTCCACAACGCGTGGCCGGTGCTGTGGGCGAAGATCAACCGCGAGGCTATCGAAGAATACGGCGCGAAGGACGTGCTGTTCTTCACGCGCTCGGGCTATCTCGGCATACAGAGCTACGCCCCCATGATGTGGAACGGCGACCAGCACACGGACTTTACAAAGGACTACGGTCTGCCCTGCGTCATGCCCGCGAGCTTTTCACTCGGCTTTTCGGGCGTCACCATGATGCACTGCGACGTGGGCGGATTTTTCTCCTTCGGCAAGCTCAGGCGGGATGGGGAGCTCTTCACCCGCTGGATGGAGATGGGGGCCTTCTCGCTGCTGATGCGCAGCCATGAGTCGATACGCCCCTGGGCAAACGCCCAGTTCGACGCGCCGGAGGTCAAAGAACACACCGTCAGACTCACGAAGATCCACGCGGCCCTCGCGCCCTATCTCGCGCGGCTGGCGCAGGATGCGGGCCGGGGCATCCCCGCCATCCGCCCCGACTTTTGGACGGCGGAGGATTTTGAGGACAGCCGCGATCCCTATGCCTACTTCCTTGGGGACGAGCTGTTTGTCTGCCCCGTGATCAAAAAGGGCGCCAGACGCAGGCGCGTTTTCCTCCCGGAGGGGGAGTGGATTCACCTGTGGAGCGGCAGAGAATACAAAGGCGGGCGCCGGACTGTCGTCGACGCGCCGCTCGGCCATATCCCGGTGTTTTACCGGAAAAACGGGGAACACGCGGGCCTGTTCGGAAGTTTAGCGGAGATCAAGTAAAAAGAGAGGTAAAGTGATATGGACAACTCCTACATCTCCCGCACGAGCGGCATCAGGGGCAGGGACAAAATCGGCTACGCCATGGGCGATCTGGCCTCCTGTCTCGTCTTCGGCCTGACCCAGAGCGTGCTGAACAAGTACTACACCGACGTGCTGGAAATCAGCGTGCTGAGCGTCATGGTCATGACCATCATCGCGCGCATCTGGGACGCGATCAACGACCCCATCTGGGGGCGCATCATCGACGGGGCAAAGAAATACCCCGACGGGCGCTACCGCCACTGGATCAAGGTTTTCTCCGTGCCGACGGCACTTGCGGCGGTGCTGATGTTCGCGGACGTGCGCGGCTTCTCCTCCGGCGCGCGGGTCGCGTGGATCTATTTCAGCTACATCCTCTTCGGCATGCTCTACACCTGCATCAACATCCCCTACGGGTCGCTGGCCCAGGTCATCACCTCGGACGACAGGGAGCGCTCGTCGTTGTCGGTGTTCCGCTCCATCGGCTCCACCTTCGGGGCGATGCCCGCGATGGTGCTGGCGTCCATGTGCTATGTCAAGCTCGCCGACGGGCGGAAGGTCATGGACTTTAACCGCGTCTTCATCGGCACCTGTGTCATCGCCGCGTTGAGCGTCCTGTGCTATTTCCTCTGCTACAGGTGGAGCAAGGAGCGCGTGGACACCGAGCCCGCCCCGCGCGAGAAGGGACAGACCGCGAAGGTCATCAGGACCCTCTTGAAGAGCCGCCCCTTCATGGCCGTCAGCATCGCCTCGATGCTCTTCCTCGCGGCGCAGATGTTCGGCCAGGGCTACAACACCTATCTCTTCCACCACTACTTCAACAAGCCGGGCCTGACCATGCTGCCCACCGTGTTCCAGTATCTGCCGGTCGCGGTCATCATGTTCTTCGCATCAAAGCTCGGCAACAAATACGGCCGGCGCGAGGTCTGCTCCCTCGGCATCCTGCTGGCGGCGGTGTTCTATATCGCCCTCTTTGTACTGGCTCTCTTCGGCATCACGCCGGTGTGGCTGTACCTCGCCGCGTGCCTTGCCTCCGGCGTGGGCACCGCCTTCATCTTCCTGCTGGTCTGGGTCCTCGCCACCGACGCCATCGACTACAACAAGGTCACCTACGGTCTCAACGACGAGGCCACCTCCTACGCCTTCTATTCCTTCATGCGCAAGCTCGGCACCACCGTCGCCACCATCCTCATCAATGTCCCGCTGCTGCGCATCGGCTACAGCGGCAGCGAGCTCAGAACCGAGGGACTCAGCGCCGAAGCGCTCAGGAGCATGTACAACTTCTCCGTGATGATCCCGGCGGTACTGTTTTTGCTGGTGTGGGTCGTGCTGCGCTTCATGTACCCGCTGTCCAAGGCGCGGATCGAGGAGCTGCAGATCCAGAAGGAGGCCATGCTGCGCGCCCAGAGCGGGAAGAAGTAAATGAAGATCCTCGCCGTTTCGGACGTGGAGTCCAAGCGCTTCTTTGAGTATTACAAGCCGGGGATGCTGGAGGGCTTCGACCTCATCCTCTCCTGCGGCGATCTGCACCCGGAGTATCTGGAATTTCTGGTGACCATGGCGCACTGCCCGGTGCTGTACGTCCACGGCAACCACGACGACCGATATGACCGGGAGCCGGAGGGCTGCGTGTGCGTGGACGACAAGGTCTTCACCTGCGGAGGCCTGCGCATCGTGGGCCTCGGCGGGTCCTGCCGCTACCGGGATGGAAAGTACATGTATACCGAGCGGCAGATGCGGCGGCGGATTTTCCGCCTCGCCTACCGCCTGCGGCGCAGCGGGGGCCTCGACATCCTGCTGACCCATGCGCCGCTGCACGGGCTCAACGATCTGGACGATCCGCCGCACCGGGGCTTCAACTGCTTCCGCCTGCTGCTGGACCGCTGGCAGCCCCGGTACTTTATCCACGGCCACGTCCACCGCAACTACGGCGTCAGCATCCCCCAGCGCTGCCGCTACGGGGATACGACGGTCATCAACGCGTATGAGTATTGCGTGATCGAGACGGGGGAATAAAACTGAAAATGCCGAATGTGATCGTTGGGGAGAGCCTTGCGCCCTACCGGCGGTACTGGCGTGATATATGAAAAATGTACGGTGACTTCGTATTGCGTTACGAAATCGCCGTACATTTCTTAGTTGTACCGCCGGGAGACCGCAAGTTTCGCCCCAGCGGAGAGGACGAAAGGTTTATCAAATCTCCAGCTTTTTCCCGTCCAGCACCGCTTCAACCAGCTTCTCGCCCCGGTAACGGAGCTTGAGGGAGAAGAAGGGGCGGTCGCTGTCCAGGAGGCGGAGGAAGATTTTGTCCCCCTCCCAGATGGGAAGGGACAGGAGCGTGCGCTTGTCTACCCATTCGAGCACGCCCTCGTCGCAGTCTCTGACCGTGCCCTCAAAGTCCGCGGAGTGGAACAGGTGCATGTACTCCGTGCCCCACTCGTCCGAGACGAAGGTCACGATCCCGCGATAGGCCCAGCTTCGCATGGTGAGACCCGTCTCCTCGCGCACCTCGCGCAGGGCGCAGTCCTCGGGGCTCTCCCCCTCTTCAAACTTGCCGCCGATGCCGACCCACTTGTCGCGGTTTTCGTCCCGCTCCTTTTTAACGCGGTGGAGCATCAGGTATTGTCCGTCCCGCTCGAGGTGGACGAGAGTGGTATTGCGCATTAAAATCTCACCTTGTCGCGGGTGATGTCCGCGAGGGTCGCCGCGCCGCACATGGTCATGGTGGACTTAAGCTCGCCGATGATCTTGTCCATGTAGACCTTGAAGCCCTCCTCGCCCGCGGCATAGATCATGGGCAGGATGGGGCGGCCGATCAGCACGCCGTCCGCGCCGAGGGCCAGGGCTCTGAACACGTCCACGCCCGAGCGAATGCCGCCGTCGACCAGAATGACGGTCCTGCCCCTGACGGCGTCAGCGATCTCGGGCAGAACCTCCGCCGTGGAGGGCACGCCGCCCTGCACTCTGCCGCCGTGGTTGGAGACGACGATCGCGGCGGCTCCGGCCTCGACGGCCTTCTCCGCGCCCTTGACGGTCATGATGCCCTTGACGATGAAAGGCATGTTCGCATACTCGATGATCTCGCGCATCTCCTCGACGGACTTGCTGCCCGCGTTGGGATTCATGGCCTTGAGGAAGGGCAGGCCCGCACCGTCCACGTCCATGCCCGCACAGAAGATTTTCGCCTCGTTGAGCACGTCCAGCTTGGCAAACACGGCCTCCTTGTTCCAGGGCTTGATGATCGGGCAGCCCATCCCGTCGACCTTCTGCATATCCTCGGCGGAGCGGAGCATGATGTTGGGGTCCACACCGTCGCCGGTCAGGGCCATGAGACCGTAGTCCGCGCAGGCCTTGATGAGGATGCTGTTGTACTCGGGGTCTTTGTACTTCGGGCCGTAGTGCAGATCGATCGCGCCGAGGGGGGCGGCGAAGATGGGCGCGGCAAACTTCACGCCGAACATCTCAAAGCTCACGTCGGGGTCGGCGTTGGGGCAGAGCGTGTCCATGTTCACGCAGATCTCCTGCCACTTGTCAAAGTTGCGCGCGGCGGTGCTGCCGGGGTACTTGCAGCCGGGGCCGGGCATGGCGTTGCCGCAGGCCCTGCCGTTGCAGACGGGACATGCCTTGCAGTACGGGCCGACCTGATCCTTCGCGGCGGCGAGTATTTCATTGTACGTCATTTTTGAACACTCCTTTATTTTGATATGAAATATGCAGTTGTTCGCGTCTAAAAACAGCGGACGGGAAAGCTCATACTAGAACCTCATGAAAACCTTTAATCTCTTAAAGGTTTTCATAGCGCCATAAGGCGCGTAGAGGTTCTTGTATGAGACGTGTTTTCAGCGTTTCGAAATAGTATCAGGCCCTGTCCGCGCGCGCCTTTCCGACCAGCTTCAGCACCAGCGGGAAGAGGGCGATGGCATAGAACGCATAGAGCACGGAAAACAGGAGCTTGCCCCAGTGAGAGCCGAAGGCGTCCACCAGCACAGGCCGGAACCAGCTTTTCAGATACACCATGGGGATGAGCCCGACCAGGCAGAGGGCCGTATTGAGAACGCCCGGCGCCAGCGGCTTAAAGCGTATCCAGTGCTTTTCCGCATAGCGTGCGAGGAGGAAGCCGATCATCTTGCCCAGATCGCCGTAGCCGTCGTTCATCATCTTCTGCGGGTCTACGATCAGCTTTCCGTTTGCGTCATAGTCCAAGGGATAGGACTTGAAGCTGATGCAGGCGATGCCGGCCCAGCAGAAGACAAAGCCCGCCAGAAGAAGCAGATCCTCCTTCTCGGGGTGCTCATCCAGATACGCGAAGAGCTTCGCCGTGGCAAAGAGACTCAGCACAGTCAGGCACAGGGCGACAAACACGTCCTGCGGGGTATGTACGCCCAGATAGTTTCTGGAAAAGGCGGTGAGAAGAACGAACAGCACCAGCAGCACGGAGCACCAGCGGCTGCGCCGGTCTCTCCACAGGCTCACCGCCATGCCGCCCGCCAGCGGCCCCGCGGTGGTCGTGTGTCCGCTGGGGAAGGAATAGCCCGTCGCCGTGGTGATGGAGTCACCGGCGGGCAGGACGCGGCTGTCACGGATCCAGGGGCGGTAGACGCAGGCGGTCAGCTTGATGAGTGGGGTGAACACCATGCAGAGATAATAGGCGGTCATGGTGTAAAGGCCCTGCCGCTTGTCACGATTCCAGTACCAGAAGACCGGGAGCAGAATCAGATACGTGGTGGCAAACATGGAGACCCATTCCATGAAAGGCGTCCAGGCGTCGCTGATGCTGATGCGAAAGTCCTGGAGCCAGAGCAGATATTGAATGTCCAAAGACAGGTCCTCCCTGAGATATGATAACCTATTATGCGCGTGGCGTATTGCACTGTCAAGCCTTTTGCACCCCGGTCAGATCCCAGTCCGGCAGCAGCTCCTCCGTCGCGGCCTCGTTCTCCTGCCAGAAGCCGTCGAGACGGCGCACCCTCATATAATGGATCAGCGTGCGGTTTTCCTCGGGGGTCACGCGCCTTTGCAGCTCCGGGAAGGCTTCGAGCCCCGGCGTCGGGGTGTACTGGCTCATCAGCGAAAAGAGCACGCTGTCGCGAGGGAACTCATCGGCGGCAAAGTCGATCGCGTTTCGCGCGTCATCCTCGCGGCCGGGGAGGATGAGGTGGCGGATCAGCACGCCGGATTTCATCAGTCCGCTTTCGTCCAGCACATACGCCCCAACCTGGCGGAACATCTCGCGGATCGCGTCCGCCGCGACAGCGGGATAATCCGCCGCCGCGCTGTATCGCCGGGCGGTTTCCGGGTCAGAATATTTATAGTCCGGCATGTAGACCTGCACCAGCCCCTCAAGCTGCCGCAGGGTCTCCGCGCTCTCATAGCCAGAGCTGTTCCAGACCACCGGCACGCCGAGGGAGAGCCCGGAAAGCGCTTCCGCAATCGCCGGGACATAGTGCGCCCCGGTGACAAGGTCGATGCTGTCCACGCCCCGATCCCGCAGGCGCAGCAAAAGCTCCCGCAGCTCCGGCACCGTGAGCGTTTCTCCCATGCCCGCGCCCCGGCTGATGTCCCGGTTCTGACAGAAGACACAGCGCAGATTGCAGCCCGTGAAGAAGACCGCGCCGGTCCCGTTTTTCCCGGCGATGCAGGGCTCCTCCCCGTAATGCGGGGCCGCTCTTGCGATGCGCGGCAGGCCCGGCGAGCGGCAAATCCCGCCGGGCTGCGTCCCGCTGCGAAGCGCGCCGCAGCGGCGGGGACAGAGCGTACACAAAAAATCCATTTGCCAAGTTCTCCCAACTCGTTGCAACCTATGCAAAATGCCCATTTCAGGCCCTTCCACGGGGATGATTATAGCCCATATTTGTACAGTTTGCAAGAAGATGAAAAAAATAGAAAATTGTACATGATTTTTTTGATTTGTGTGCTAAAATGGGATAGATTCCACGGGAGAGGTGTAACTTTTCGCCTTGAAACCGTCAAAGAAACGGAGAGAGGACATGCTCAATATCGTGCTTGTCGAGCCGGAGATCCCGCACAACACCGGGGCCATCGCACGCACCTGTGCGGCGACCGGGGCGCGGCTCCATCTTGTCAGGCCCTTGGGCTTCGATATCTCCGACAAGATGGTCAAGCGCTGCGGCCTGGACTACTGGCCCCTGGTCGATATCACCGTCTATGACAACCTGGAGGACTACTTCGCGAAAAACGGGGACGAGGGGCTGTGGCTCGCCACAACCAAGGCACCCCGGCCTTATCACGAGGCGGACTTCACGGGGAACGTGACGCTGATGTTCGGGAAGGAGACCGCCGGTCTGCCCGTGTGGCTGCGGGAAAAGTACCGCGAGAGGTGTATCCGGATTCCGATGATTTCTCAGGCGCGGAGCCTGAATCTCTCCAACTCCGCCGCCATCCTCGCCTATGAGGCGCTCAGACAGCAGGGCTTCCCGGGCCTGACTGCCGAGGGCTCCATGGCAGATGAATTGCCAGAACTTTCTTAAAAAAACAATATTTTAGGAGGCTACAGCATGAATTACAACAAGAAAACCGTTTATGACGCCGACGTAAAGGGCAAGAAGGTTCTTGTCCGCTGCGACTTCAACGTCCCCCAGGACAAGAAGACCGGCGAGATCACCAGCGATAAGCGCATCGTCGCCGCCATCCCCACCCTCAAGTACCTGCTCGAGCAGGGCGCGGCCGTCATCGCCTGCTCCCACCTGGGCAAGCCCGTCGCCACCTTCGACGGCTATGTCAAGAAGCAGGTCGAGAAGGGCAAAAACGCCGAGGACATCACCAAGGAAGAGTGGGAGAAGTCCCTCAAGAAGCTGACCCTCGCCCCCGTTGCCAAGAGACTGAGCGAGCTGCTGGGTCAGGACGTAATCTTCGCCGCCGACACCATCGGCCCCGACGCCCAGGCCAAGGCCGCCGCGCTGCAGCCCGGCCAGATCATGCTGCTTGAGAACCTCCGCTTCGCGAAGGGCGAGACCAAGAACGATCCCGCGTTTGCCAAGGCCCTCGCCGACATGGCCGAGGTCTATGTCTCCGACGCGTTCGGCACCGTTCACAGAGCCCACGCCTCCACCGCCGGCGTCGCGGCCTACCTGCCCGCCTACTCCGGCCTGCTGGTCAAGAAAGAGCTCGACGTCATGGGCAAGGCTCTTGACGATCCCAAGCGTCCCTTCGTCGCGGTCCTCGGCGGCGCAAAGGTCTCCGACAAGATCAACGTCATCAACAACCTCCTCGAGAAGGCCGACACCATCATCATCGGCGGCGGCATGGCCTACACCTTCAAGAAGGCACAGGGCTTCGAGATCGGCAAGTCTCTGCTCGAGGCTGACCGCATCGACTACGCCAAGGACATGATCGCCAAGGCTGAGGCCAAGGGCGTCAAGTTCCTCCTGCCCGTCGACAACCTCTGCGCGGCCGAGTTCTCCGCCGACGCCGAGCCCGTCCTCGTCGAGGGCAACATCCCCGAGGATCTGATGGGCATGGACATCGGCCCCAAGACCGTGGAGCTCTTCTCCGCCGCTGTCGCAGGTGCGGGCACCATCGTTTGGAACGGCCCCATGGGCGTGTTTGAGTTCGAGAAGTTCGCGGGCGGCACCAAGGCCATGGCCAAGGCTCTGGCCGAGTCCGGCGCGATCACCATCGTCGGCGGCGGCGACAGCGCTGCTGCGGTCGAGAAGCTCGGCTTTGCCGACAAGATCACCCACATCTCCACCGGCGGCGGCGCGTCTCTCGAGTTCCTCGAGGGCAAGGAGCTGCCCGGCGTGGCCTGCCTGCTGGACGCCTGAGCGCATCTGCCGCACACCTTAGGAAAGGCAGCTTCCCGACAAGCGGGAACACCCCTGTCGGCGCTGCGCGACAGAACAAGAAACCAAGCCCCCCCGCAAGTGGGGAACACCCCTATCGGCGCTGTGCGCCACTTCCCCCGGAGGGGGAAGCAATAAGGAAAGGATAGATTTACCATGAACAGAAAATACCGCAAGACCGTTATCGCGGGCAACTGGAAGATGAACATGCTCGCCTCCGAGATCAAGCCCTTCATGGAGGCCCTCAAGGAGAACCTGCCCAAGACCCGCACCTGCGAGATGGTGCTGTGCACCCCCGCCGTGATGATCCCCGCCATGGTCAAGGCCGGCAAGGACTGCAAGGTTGCCGCCGGCGGCCAGGACGTGTCCAAGTTCGAGAAGGGCGCCTACACCGGTGAGATCTCCGCCAGCCAGCTCGCCGATATCGGCGCCAAGTACTGCATCGTCGGCCACTCCGAGCGCCGCCAGTACCACGGCGAGGATGACATGCTCATCAACGCCAAGGCCAAGGCTCTGCTCGAGAAGGGCATCATCCCCATCATCTGCGTCGGCGAGAGCCTTGAGCAGCGCGAGATGGATCTGACCATGGAGTACGTCGCCTACCAGGTCAAGGCCGCCCTCAGCGGCATAGACGCCTCCAAGCTGCGCCGCTGCATCATCGCCTATGAGCCCATTTGGGCCATCGGCACCGGCAAGACCGCTACGGCCGAGCAGGCTCAGGAGGTCTGCGAAGGCATCCGTGCCGTCATCCGCGGCATCTACGGCGCCCGTCCGGCCCGTGCCGTCAGCATCCTCTACGGCGGCAGCATGAACGCCAAGAACGCGGCTGAGCTGCTGGCCCAGCCCGACATCGACGGCGGCCTCATCGGCGGCGCTTCCCTCAAGCCCGTCGACTTCGCCACCATCATCAAGGCCACCGATCAGGAGTAAGACATTCCTCAAGCCCTCCCCCGCACTTCGGGGGAGGGACTGTTAAATAAAGGAGTTATTCTTTACATGAGCAAGAAAGCAGTCCTTATCATCATGGACGGCTACGGACTGGCCGTCCCCTCCCAGGGCAACGCCGTCTATGTCGCCAATACCCCGAACCTCGACCGCCTCTTTGCCGAAAATCCCCACACCACGCTCCAGGCCTCCGGCCTTGACGTGGGCCTGCCCGAGGGGCAGATGGGCAACTCCGAGGTCGGCCACACCAATATGGGCGCGGGCCGCGTGGTCTTCCAGATCCTGCCCAAGATGACCCAGGAGATCAAGAACGGCAAGTTCTTCCAGAACCCGGTCTACATCAAGGCCATGGAGGACGCCAAGGCAAACGGCAAAGCCCTGCACATCATGGGCCTCATGTCCGACGGCGGCGTGCACAGCCACCTGACCCATGTCTTCGCCATCCTCGATATGGCCAAACAGCGCGGTGTGGAGAAGGTCTTTGTCCACTGCTTCCTCGACGGGCGCGACGTGCCGCCCACCAGCGGCGCGGGCTTCGTAAAGCAGCTTAAGGAAAAGTGCGACTCCCTCGGCAACGCGAAGATCGCCACCGTCCAGGGCCGCTTCTGGGGCATGGACCGCGACAAGCGCTGGGACCGCGTGGAGAAGCCACGCCGTCGAGGCGAGCTATGCCAAGGAAGTCACCGACGAGTTTGTCGAGCCCGTGGTCTGCTGCCCGGAGGGCCAGATCAACCGGGGAGACAGCGTCATCTTCATGAACTTCCGCCCCGACCGCGCCAGAGAGATGACCTGGGCGCTGAACCTCGAGGACTTCGACGGCTTCGAGCGCAGGAAAAAGGTCTTCCCCCTCAGCTATGTCTGCACCGCGCAGTATGACGAGGCCCTGCCTCTCCCCATCGCCTACCCGCCCGAGGTCATTGAAAACACCCTCGGCGACTATATCAGCTCCCTGGGGCTCAAGCAGTTCCGCGTGGCCGAGACCGAGAAGTACGCGCACGTCACCTTCTTCTTCAACGGCGGCGTCGAGAAGGAAACCGAGGGCGAGGTCCGCTGCCTGGTCCCGTCGCCCAAGGAGTTCCCGACCTACGACCTCATCCCGGAGATGAGCGCCTTCAAGGTCTGCGACAAGGTGGTCGAGGCCATCGCCTCCGACGAGTACGGTCTCATCGTCTGCAACTTCGCCAACTGCGACATGGTCGGCCACACCGGCGTCATGCCTGCCGCCATCAAGGCCGTTGAGACCGTGGACGCCTGCATGGGCCGCATCATGGACGAGGTCAAAAAGCACCCCGACACCGTCCTGCTGGTCACTGCCGACCACGGCAACGCCGACTGCATGTTCGACGAGGCCACCGGCAAGGTCAACACCGCCCACACCACAAACCCCGTCCCCTTCGCCGTGTGCGAAAAGGGCATCGAGCTCAAGCCCGGCAGACTCGCCGACATCGCGCCGACGATCCTGCATGTCATGGGACTTGCCCAGCCCAGGGAAATGACGGGCGAGTGCCTGGTGCGCTGACACGCAAAAGCAAATCAACTGTGGCGGCAAAAATGGGAACTTCCAAAAAGTTCCCATTTTTGTTTGAATTGTACGTAAAGGGAGGGACTCCCCGTCCCCCCTTGCAAGACCGGCTCGGTTTATAAGGGCTTGCCTGCGGTCTGCGGCGGTCCTTCCGGGCCGCCACCTTGTTATGACAGGACAGGAAACGGACTTTCATGAGAACGAAGAACTGGGAAAAGAAAATACGCTGGGTCTGGGGTGCTGGCCTGCTGCTGATGTGGGGCTGTGCCATCGCGCTGTTTGTCCGGACAAACGGATGGCTGAGCGTGGACGAGCTGCTGCACTTCAGGCCGGAGAGCAAGCTGATGGCCGTGCTCGCCATGCTGGGGCTGTTTATGCTCAAGAGCGTGGATTTCCTTATAAACTCCGGCGCTCTCTACGCGGTCTCCGCCATCCTGTTTCCGCTTCCCGCCGCCCTCGCGCTGAACCTGGTCGGGGCCGCGATCGTCTCCGCCGTGCCGTATTTCGTCGGGCGCAGCCTCGGCGCTCCTCTCCTGGCACATATCCGGCGGCGATACCCGAAGCTGCGCAGGCTTGAGGCCGTACAGACGAAGGGCGTCTTTTTCTTCGCTCTTCTGATGCGCTGCGTGGGTATTCCCGTCTGCATCGTCGGCGTCTACTTCGGCGCGGACAACAGCAGTTTCAAAAAGTACATGGCAGGCTCCGTGCTCGGCCTCATGCCCATGATGATCCCTTATACCTTCCTCGGCGGCAGTGCTGCGGATTATCATTCCCCCGTGTTTATTGCCGCCGTCGCGGTGAGAGTGCTTGTGCTCGTCCTGTCGGCTCTCCTGTATCGGCACTTGCTGAGGAAGGAAAAGACGCGAAGCGAAAGCGTGACCGATGCAATCTCATAAATGGCAAACCACCGTCCGATCGGGCGGCGGTTTTTGCTTTTATTCCATCATCTTGCCGGGGCTGACGCCGAAGCTCTCCTTGAAGGCGCGGTGGAAAGCGGAGTAGTCCCCAAAGCCGCTGTCGGACGCGGCCCTCGCGGCGGGGACACCCTCACGGATGAGGCGCGCCGCGTTCATCAGGCGCTTCTGCCGCACATAGGCGTGGACGGTGCTGCCGGTCTGCGCCTTGAAAAGACGCATAAAGTGATAGGGACTCATGTAAAAGAGCTCGGCCAGAGCCTCCACGGTCAGCGGCTCCTTGAAGTGCTCGTTGATATAGCTCAGAACCTGGCGGATCTTAGGGTCGCCGCCGGTATCGCCGCGGGAGGGGGCGGTCGCGTGCAGGCGGTTGACATGGATAAGAAGCTGGATGATCAGCGTCTCACGCATGGTCTGAGCGCCGAGGCGCTCGTCCTGAGCTGCCAGCTCATAGGCGGCGATGGCCTCCTCCAGTTCCTCAAGCTGATCCCGCGTAGCGGTCAGCAGACAGCGCCGGTCCCGATCCGCCTGGTCGAAGCAGTTCATGAGACCGGCGCCGGGAAAAACCCGCTCAAAGTAGCGGCGGTCAAGATAGAGGATGATGCGCTCATAGGGACGGCTGCGGTCGATGACCGCCTTGTGGATGGCGTGGTGGCGCACCAGCAGCACCGACCAGGGCAGCAGGTTATAGCTCTGCTCCTCCACCAGATAGTTGACGCTGCCGGACAGCAGGATCACCAGTTTGTCAAATTCATGGAAGTGGAAATCAAGTTCCTGACCCGCCGTGTCGCGCAGATGGAAATAATGAAAGCTCTCGCGCAGATAGCCCGCGCGGTTGATATTTCTGGTCGATGACATAGAACCTCCGAAGATAGAGTGGAGTCGGGAGTGTTGAGCTGATCCTCGTGATAGATAAGTTCGATTGGCTGCGAAGCGGAGACCATATCTCCACATGCATGTACTATACCGCAACTTTTGCAAGGTTTCAAGCACGTCGTGCAATTTACTTTGCAAAATTGGGGAATATAATAAGAGCGAACAATGAACCTGAAAGGGGAGTCCTTTATGCAGACCAAGAGTTTTCTCAAGAACAACTTTTTCTTCTTCTCTATGATCATCGGCATCGTGCTCGGCATCATCGTCGGCTTCAACTGGGAGAATGCCGGGGTGCTGGAGCCGCTGGGCACGCTGTTTATCAACATGATGTTCTGCGTCGTGGTGCCGATGGTGTTCTTCTCCATCTCCTCCTCCATCGCGAACATGAAAAGCGCCAGACGCGCCGGGAAGCTGATGGGCACGACGGTCATTACCTTCATGTGCACCACCATCATCGCCTCCGTCATCATGTATGTGCTGGTGCGCTTCATTCCCGTCTACACCGGCGAGCCCGCCTTTGAGCCGGGCGCCTCCGAGCCCATGAGCGCCGGGGCCATGATCGTCGGCTTCTTCACCAAGCCCGACTTCCCCGAGCTGTGGAGCCGCCGCTCCATCCTCCAGCTCATCATCGCGGGCATCTTCTTCGGCTTCGGCGTGCAGATGTGCGGCGGGCCCGAGACAAAGCTCGCGGGGCTTCTCAATGAGATCACCCAGGCTTTGATGAAGGTCATCAAGCTCATCAGCTACTACGCCCCCATCGGCTTCTTCGGCTTCTTTGCCGCATTGGTGGCCGCCCACGGCGCCGACTTCGTGTCCAGCTACGCCCGCGCCATCATCCTCTACTATGTCGTCTCCTTCGCCTACATGTTCCTGATCTTCCCGCTCTATGCCCGCTTCGGCGGCGGCAAGGGTGCGGTCGGGGTCATGTTCCGACATCTCTTCCGCCCGGCGGCCGTGGCCTTCGGCACCTGCTCCTCCGTCGCCACCATCCCCACCAACATGGAGGCCTCCGAGGACACCGGCATCTCCAAGGACGTGACCGATATTGTCCTGCCCATGGGCGCGACGATGAACATGGACGGCTCCGGCATGAGCGCGATCATCAAGGTCGCCTTCCTCTTCGGCATGTTCGGCAAGGACTTTGCCACCACCGACGCTCTGCTCGCCATCATTGTGGCGACGGTCTCGTCTGTTGCCATGTCCGGTATCCCCGGCGGCGGCGGTACCGGCGAGCTGGTGCTCTGTTCTCTCTTCTTCCCCGAGCAGCTTGCAGTCGCTTTCCCGATTGCGCAGGCTATCGGCGATCTGGTCGATCCTCCCGCCACGATGGTCAACGCGGCCGGCGACTATGTGGCCTCCTACATTGTCTCCCGCTTCAACGACGGCAAGGACTGGCTGCAAAAGGCCATGCAGAACAGAAAGAACTGAACGGTTTTTCACATAATGCAAAAATGGGAACTTCTTCGGAAGTTCCCATTTTTTCCGCACAAGCTGTCGACAAAGTGTCGACAGCTTGTGCGCTGCGTTCTTGACAGTGGTAAACGCCTGTGCTAAACTTACTTTAGCAAAAAATGTTTATGCATTTTATCTGTTCCCATATAGAATGATTGGAGGAAAAATGATGAACGACACGAAAGAATATTATCGGGGCGACGTGATTTTCCGTGAAGGCGACCCCGGTGACTGCACCTATGAGATTCAGATCGGCTGTGTCGGCGTCTACCGCGACTATGGCGGACCGAACGAGACCAAAATCGCGAAGCTGTACGGCGGAAAGGTTTTCGGAGAAATGGGACTTTTGGAGCGTGCGCCCCGTTCTGCCACGGTGGTCGTTCTGGAAGACAAAACCGTGCTGACCAAGGTTACCGAAATAGAGTTTTTCTCATTCTTTGAAGAAAACCCCGCCGTCATTTTGGACATCATGCAGCAGATGTGCAGTCGCCTGAGAAAGACGACGAAGGACTATGTCGAGGCCTGCCATACGGCATTTGATGTGGTTGAGGCAGAGAAGAGCGGCAAAAA
Source organism: Oscillospiraceae bacterium (assembly GCA_902785905.1). Classification (GTDB taxonomy): domain Bacteria; phylum Bacillota; class Clostridia; order Oscillospirales; family Oscillospiraceae; genus Limivicinus. Next base: position 38,450 of record CADAAM010000073.1, read on the forward strand.
GAACAAGACCCTGCTCGAGCGCATCAAGGAGCTGTGCGACTATTACAGCTCCAACAGCTTCTACCCGTATTACTGAGTGAGGAGAAGACAGCCATGAAAGAAATTACATTCGGCAAAGACCAGGTTATCTTCCGCCAGGGGGACACGGCCACTGTCATGTACGATATCCTCAGCGGTAAGGTTGGCATCTATGTGGATTATGAGACCGAGAAGCAAGAGCAGATCGCGGTGCTTGAGGCCGGAGAGATCTTCGGCGAGATGGGCATGATCGAATACTACCCCAGATCGGCCACCGCCGTCGCGCTGGAGGAGACCGTCGCAGCCCGAAAAACTCCTGAAGCTGATGAAGCTGCTCAGTCGGCGCATACGCGAGACGACGCAGAAATACTATGACGTCTGCTGCTCTGTCAGTGAGCATGAGCGGGCAGAGGACGCGGAAGAAAAGCGGAAGCATCTTGAAGAGCTGGAGGAATACGCCAGACTCTATTCGCACAACTGGACAGTTCAATAAAGAAACGAACTCCGGGGACATAAGCTCCGGAGTTCGTTTTTTTCATGTCAGCCGTTCCAGGCCCGGATCTCGGTGCGCAGCCAGTCGGCGAACGCATCAATGCCCTCGCCGGTGCGGGCGCAGACGGGGATGATCTTCATATTCGGGTTGAGCCGCCATACATACTCTTTGCATTTTTCGATGTCAAAGTCGAAGTAAGGCAGCACGTCGATCTTGTTGATGAGCAGCACGTCGCAGATCGAGAACATGAGCGGGTACTTGAGGGGCTTGTCGTGGCCCTCGGGGACGGAGAGAATCATGGCGTTCTTGACCGCGCCGGTGTCAAACTCCGCAGGGCACACCAGATTGCCGATGTTCTCCAGAATGGCGAAGTCCACGTCCTGCACGCCCAGACCGTCGAGGCCCTGCTTTGTCATGCCCGCATCCAGGTGGCACATGCCGCCGGTGTGGAGCTGGATGACCTTGACGCCGGTCTTCTCAATCGTGGCCGCGTCCACGTCGGAGTCGATATCAGCCTCCATCACGCCGATGCGAAACTCATCCTTCAGCGCGGCAATGGTCTTGCCCAGGGTCGTGGTCTTGCCCGAGCCGGGGGAGGACATCAGGTTCAGCAGAAACACCTTGTCCTTCTTAAGCTGCTCACGCAGTTTGTCCGCCTCGCGGTCATTGTTCTCAAAAACGCTCTGCTTGATTTCAAGCACTCTGTAACCTTCCATACAGCACCTCACATATTTTTTTATATGAATTATCTCAGCATGTTCAGCGTCTCGTCCAGCCAGCGCTCACAGAGCTCACGGTTTCGGAAGAACGCCGTGTCTGACACGCACCATCGCACAAGCCCGCTGCGAGACAGACCGATCAAGGCCGTATCGAGTCCTGTTTCGGCCTCCGGTGTCTCCCAGAGCGGGACGAGACCCAAAGCGAGCGCCGCTTTTCCGACAGCCTTTCCGCCGTAGAGCCAGCTTAGAAAGCCGGCGGCGGCCGCCGTGTCCGCGCCCTCCGGCAGCGCAAAGCCCATGAGCTCCGCAGGATATTGCGGCTCCGTCCCCGCGGGCAGAAGGAGCGGCCGGACGTAGACGTCCCTGTCCGCAAGCCCCGCAATCGATGTGGAGCGGACGACGGCGCAGGGAATCAGTCCCTGACGCACATAGTCCGCAGACTGCTCCGAAATGACCAGGCCGCCCCGGAAGGCCGCCTCGGCAAGCTGGTTATACAGGCGGCGAAAGGTCTTGTTGTTCGTGTCCTCGGCGGGATCACCCGTCACAGGCGCGCCCTCCGCACACATCGCCGTGTACAGAAGCTCCGCCCAGTCGTCCGAAGCGATAAAAGCTGATCCGTCCGCCGCGGTCAGCAGGGACTCCAATGTGTCGTGCGTCTGCGTGACAAGCGCGGTGTTCATCAGCAGCAGGGGAAGCCTGCCGCCGATAGGGAAGAAGGATTCCCCAATCTCCGGCGAGAGGGTCCGCAGCCCCTCTGACAAGGGGAGCGCGTCCCCGACCGCGCCGAGACTGGCACATTTTTCAAAGCCGGCCGCGCGCGAGGCGCTGCAGTAGACCAGATCCGGCCTCTCCTCCTCAAAGGCGAGGCCCATGGCCGCCTCGTCCGGGAAGCTCCGAAGCTCGATCCGCAGCCTCGCCTCGCTCTGACAGAGAGCGGCGAGGGCTTCCATGACCGCGGGGGAGCATTCGCCCTCATCGTACCAGAGCGTCAGCCGGGCGCCGCTGTTTTTCTCTGCCGCGGAGGAGAAAACAACCATCGCGAGACAGATCGCGGCGGCCACGGCCATAATAAGAACCCGTCTCAGCCGTCTCCGATTCATGCGCCCGCCTCCCCTCTGTCTGATCTGCCGTTCAAGCTGTTGAATTATAGCATATTTTTATCTTTAGCACAAGCGGTTTGCACTTTAACACGGAGCATGGTAGAATACATATAAAGAATGAAAATAAAGAATGAAAAAAATGGGGGAACACAAGATGCGTTACAAAGCGGTTCTGTTCGACATGGACGGCACGGTGCTCGATACTCTGGGGGATCTGACCAACGCCGTCAACCACATCCTGCGCCAATATGGGATGCCGGAGCGCACAGCGCGTGAGGCGGCGAGTTTTCTCGGCAACGGGGCGGCTCATCTCATCAAAATGGCGGTCGCGCCCGGCACATCGGACGAGCTGCGCGCGGAGATGCTGGCGGCCTATATGCCCTGGTACGACAGCCACTGTGCCATC
>CADAAM010000074.1 GCA_902785905.1 Oscillospiraceae bacterium
CATCTCCGGGTACAGGGGGAACTGCCCGCACAGGGCGATGACCTGTTCCTTGACCTCGGGGACGGCTTGTTCGCCCTCGTCGATGAGGCGGGCGATCATGGCGCCGATTTTGCGCATCTCGGGCTCCTTCATGCCGCGGGTGGTGACGGCGGGGCTGCCGAAGCGCATGCCGGAGGTGACCTTGACCGACTGCTTGTCGAAGGGGATGGTGTTCTTGTTGGCCGTGATGTGCGCGAGGTCCAGCAGCTCCTGCACCTCGGCCCCGGTCTTGCCGCGGCTCATCACGTCGGCGAGCATGAGGTGGTTGTCCGTGCCGCCGGAGACCAGGCGGACGCCGTGCTTTTGCAGCTCATCCGCCAGCGCCGCCGCGTTGAGAACGATCTGGTGCTGGTAGGCCTTGAAGTCGTCGCTCAAATCCTCCTTGAAGCAGACGGCCTTGCCCGCGATGATGTGCATGAGCGGGCCGCCCTGGGAGCCGGGAAAGACGGCGGAGTCGATCTTCTTTTTGAGCTCCTCGGTGCAGAGGATGAGCGCGCCGCGGGGGCCTCTCAGGGTCTTGTGCGTGGTGGTGGTGACGACATGGGCGTAAGGCACGGGGCTCGGGTGCTCTCCGGCCGCGACAAGGCCCGCGACGTGGGCCATGTCCACCATGAAGTACGCGCCCACGGAGTCGGCGATCTCGCGCATGCGCTTAAAGTCAATGAAGCGGGGGTAGGCGCTGGCCCCGGCGATCAGGAGCTTCGGCTTCTCCTCCTCGGCGCGGCGCCGGACGAGGTCGTAGTCGATCATCTCGGTCTCGGGGCTGACGCCGTAGAAGGTGGCGTGAAAGTACTTGCCGGAGATGGACGCCTTCGAGCCGTGGGTCAGGTGGCCGCCGTGGCTGAGGTCCATGCCGAGGATGGTGTCGCCCGGCTTGAGCAGAGCCAGGTACACCGCGACGTTGGCCTGGGAGCCGGAGTGGGGCTGGACGTTTGCGTGCTCGGCCCCGAAGAGCTTCTTGGCCCGCTCGATGGCGAGGGTCTCCACCTCGTCCACATACCGGCAGCCGCCGTAGTAGCGCGCGCCGGGGTAGCCCTCGGCGTATTTGTTGGTCAGGTGGCTCCCCATGGCCTCCATCACGGCCGGGGAGACAAAGTTCTCGGAGGCGATCAGCTCGATATGGTCGCGCTGGCGGTCAAGCTCGCGCATCATGGCGCCGTAGAGCTCGGGGTCCTGTGCTTTGATATGTTCGTAACTCATGGAGAGTCCTCCTGTATTTCGTACTGTTTCCGCGCTGTATTATACATGATTCGGGTCAGATTGACAAGGCGACACTATCACGATTCCGCCGCGCGGGAGAAGGGCCTTGCATGTTTACCCTGCACATGGTACTATGGTTTTATCATCTATGACTGAGGTGAACGACATGAAAATTCTGTTAAAAATCATTCTGAATCTGCTTCTGATCGTCGTGCTGGCGGTCTTCGGTCTGCTGAGCTGGCTGAGCTATACGGAGTACATGCCCGCGCCGATCGAGGCCGTGGAGGTCGGGCGTCCCGGCGAGGGCGGGGCGGTCCCGTCCGGAGAGCCGATGACTGTTCTGAGCTGGAACGTTGGCTATGCCGGTCTCGGCAGAAACGAGGACTTCTTCATGGACGGCGGCAAAAGCTCCAAGCCCGCCGAGTCCGGCGTCGTGTACGCCTATCTTGACGGGATCATGAAGACCATACGGGAGCAGGCGCCCGATCTGGCGCTGCTGCAGGAGGTGGACGCCGACTCCGCGCGCACCTACGAGATCGACGAGAGACCCTATCTGGAAACAGACATGGACAACACCGCCTTCGCCCTGAACTATTCCTGCCCCTTCGTGCCCGTCCCCTGGCCGCCCATCGGCAAGGTCAACAGCGGCCTGTTCACCATGACCCAGGATCTCAAAATCGAGAGCGCCGAACGGCTCTCCCTCCCCTGCCCCTTCTCCTGGCCACTGCGTATCGCCAATCTCAAGCGCTGCCTGCTGGTGAGCTATCTGCCCGTTGAGGGCAGCGACAGGCAGCTTGTGCTGGTCAATCTCCATCTCGAGGCCTACGACGACGGCGCGGGCAAGATCGCCCAGACAAACCAGCTGCGCGATTTCATGGAGGACGAATACGCGAAGGGCAACTACGTCATCGCGGGCGGGGACTTCAACCAGGTCTTCCCCGGCAGTCTCACGCAATATCCCAACCGCCACGAGAAGGAGTGGACGCCCGGTGTGCTGGACGAGTCGCTTCTGCCCGAGGGCTGGACGCTGGCCTATGACCTCTACACACCAACCTGCCGCCTGCTCAACAAGCCCTACGATCCCGCCGACACGGTGGGGACACAGCACTATGTGATCGACGGGCTGATCCTCTCCCCGAACGTGGAGCTGCTGGCGGTTGAGACCGTGGACGCGGGCTTTGTCAACTCCGACCACAACCCGGTCAAGGCTCTGGTGCAGCTGAAGACGGATCTGTTGCATAATATAGTTTCCGTATTTCAGTAAACATAATATGGTTTTCATATTGTTGTTTACATAGTTATAGGAGGTACCGGAAATGAAAACGGAAAAGCCGCTGCGGCGGATCAAGGGGGTCAAGCCTGTGAAGGGGCTGGAGGCCCTGCCCGCGCTGGAAGCCCTGAAGCCGCTGAAAACGCTGAAGCCGATCAGGGCGCTGGCGTCGCTGGCCGGTTTTGGGAACAAAGCCTTTCGCCTGTAGGGGCGACCCTTGCGGTCGCCCGTGCGGTATTTCCTTCAAATTGCAAAAACGTATGGCGAATTCGCAGATTGTACGAATTCGCCATACGTTTTAAAGATCTTGATTCATACTATTTCTTGATTCATTTCTTTAATCAAGAAAACCGCAGTTCCTGCGGCGTTTTCAGCGAGAAACGCTGAAAACACGTCCCATACAAGAACCTCTACGCGCCTTATGGCGCTATGAAAACCTTTGAAGGATTAAAGGTTTTCATGTGGTTTCTAGTATCAGTTGCGGAGCCGGGCGCGCAGGCGCCCGGCTCCGCTGTATCATACGCGGTTCTTTACGCTTTTTCGCACAGGATGTTCAGCAAAACCTCGACCGCCTTGTCCATATCCTCGACGGCGATATGCTCATAGGGGCCGTGGAAGGCCGCGCCGCCGGTGCCGAGGTTCGGGCAGGGCAGGCCGCGGAACGAGAGGCGCGAGCCGTCGGTGCCGCCGCGCACGGGGACGCGCTTCGGCTCGAGACCCGCCATGCGCATGGCCTTCTCCGCCCGCTCGACGATCTCCATGTGGCCGTGCAGGATCTCCGCCATGTTGCGGTACTGCTCGGTCAGCGTGAGAGTGACGGTCCCCTCGCCGTATCGCTCGTTCATGATGCTCTCGATCTCGCGGCACTTTTCACAGCGCTCCTCAAAACGCCCGGCGTCGTGGTCGCGGATGATGTATTGAAGCTCCGCCCCGCTCACGTCGCCCCTCATGTCGGTCAGGTGATAAAAGCCCTCGTAGCCCTCGGTCCGGGAGGGGGTCTCCGCCGGGGGGAGCAGCTCGTTGATGTGCATGGCGACGAGGGAGGCGTTCACCATCACGCCCTTGGCGGAGCCGGGATGCACGCTCACGCCGTGGATTCGGAAGACGGCGCGGGCCGCGTTGAAGGTCTCGAAATTGATCTCTTCGACATCGCCGCCGTCCACCGTGTAGGCAAAGCTCGCCCCGAAACGGATGAGCTCCAGCAGGTCCGCCCCGTGGCCGATCTCCTCATCCGGGGTAAAGCAGACCGCCACCGCGCAGTGGGGTCTGTCGCCCTTCAAAAGCGCCTCACAGGCGGTCATGATCTCGGCCACGCCCGCCTTGTCGTCCGCGCCGAGCAAGGTCGTCCCGTCCGTGGTGATGAGGGTCTTGCCTATCCTCTCTCTGAGATCGGGGAAGTCCCTCACGCTCAGCACGCGCCCGCTCTCGCCGAGGGGCAGATCCTCCCCGTCGTAGTCCGGGTGGAGGCAGGGCTGCACGCCCGCGCCCGAGAAGTCCGGGGCCGTGTCGATGTGGGCGATCAGGCCGATCATCGGCTGGGATTCCATGCCGGGACTCGGCGGGAGAAAGCCGTAGGTATAGGCCCGCGGATCGCTGTAGACCCGCTTGAGCCCCAGGTCCTGCATCTCATTTCTCAGCAGGAAGGCAAAGGCGTACTGTTTTTCGGTACTGGGCGTCGTCCCGGCGCTTGCGCTGCTCTGCGTGTCGATGGACGCATAGCGCAGCAGACGTTGATATGCTCTCATGTTTCATCTATCCTTTCCCAAACAACCGGGGGAGTAAACAATTTATAACTTATAACTCCTAACTCCAAACTATTTGTAGATTTCCGCCGTGACGAAGAGCCGCCCTTTGCGGGAGCTTCCGCCGATCTCGGTGACGCGGCCCTTGCCCGCGCCGCGCAGGGAGAGCACGTCCCCCTCGGTGACCTGCGCGTCCGGCTTGAGACAGGGTGTGTAGTTGAGATTCAGCACGCCGAGGGCGATCTGCCGCGCGGTCCCGCTGCGGGACAGGTGAAACAGTCCCGCCGCCACCGCGTCAAGCCTCGGACTCATCACCGTGAAGCGGCGCTCCTCGGCCTGCTTCTCTCCGGCGGGGATGTCTTTAAGCTCCATCTGCTCCGCCTTCACGCCGAAGCGCCCCACCTTCTCAATACTCAGCAGATGGCGCAGCACGCTCGGCTGGCATAATACGATCGCCCGCGGGCCGTCGACAAGGATATCCCCGACCCACTCGCGCCCGACGCCCATGCCGAGGATCGCGCCCATATAGTCGCGGTGTCCCGGCTCGCCGAAAAAGGCGGTGAGGCGGATGGCGCAGATATGCTCCGACACGTCCGGGGTCTCGTCCTCCATCCAGTCTGGCAGGAAGAAGGCGATGGTGCGCTCCGCCTCCGGGTATCCGCCGTGAAAGACCACGCGGGCAGAGCGCAGGGCGGGGTCATGCTCGATGGCATAGCGCTCGGCGGGGGTGAGAAAGCCGGTGTTCGTCGGCGTCCCCCGCTGCTCACAGCGCCTTGCGAGGTCGCGCGCGCGTTTTAAGATGTCTTCATGTTCCATTGCTGTCCGCAAGCCTCGTCTGATGGGCGTTGAAATTCGTCTTTTTGAGCACGTCCTCGATCTGGGACAGGGCCCACTCGATCTCGCCCTTAAACTCCCCCGAGGAACAGCGCAGCACGCCCGAGCGCAGCGCCGACAGGCGGATGAGGTTGTCGCTCGTGACGACGCGGACGGCATAGTTTTTGCCGATCTCGTCCACCAGGCGCTCGATATAGGCGTCGCCGGTCTCGCCGTCCTTCGTGAAGGCGACGGAGATATTGTGGTACTCCGCGCGGGAACCGGGGTTGCCCGGGGTGCGGAAGCCGTCGAAGACCAGCACCAGCTTCGCGCCCGTAAAGCCCGCGTAACCCGAGAGCAGGTCCATCAGCCGCTCCCGCGCGAGGTCGAGGCGCTCCTTTGCCAGAGCCTTGAGCTCGTCCCAGGCGAAGATGAGGTTGTAGCCGTCGACGATGATATATTCCCTCCGGCCGGGGACCTTCGGCACGTCGCCCACGGCGGCGTTCATCTGCCGGGTCCGGTACTCCGGGCGGCGGATGGGGCCGAATTCCCGCTCCATGATGGCCTCAAGCTCCCGCTCGTCGATGTTGAGACTGCGATAGCGCGGGGCGGGGGCGGGTTTTTCCGCGGCCTTTGGTTTCAGCACGCTCTCGAGGTGCATGTAGTCCGGCACCTGGTTCCACTTGATGTTGACGCCCGCCCCGTGGGCGCAGAAGACGGAGTCGGCGGGGTTGTCCTCGTCCCGCTCCGGCTCATAGCCGATCTCCTCCGCGATGCGCGCCTGCTCCCGGCAGGGGCGGTAGCCGCAGGGCGTGAGGCTCAGGCGGCCGCGCCCGTGGGACCAGGCCACGAGTTCTTCCATGTAGTTTAACAGCTTCGCCGCCGGGGCCGCCCCCTCGAGGCGCAGGAAGTCGCCGTGCTCCTCGGGCGAGGAAAAGCTGCCGTTCATGGCGCGCACATCGGAGATGGCCCTGCCGATCTGCTCGGCCGGGACCTCGAGGGCGAAGCTGTACCAGGGCTCGAGCAAAACGCTCTCGGCCTGCATGAGGCCCTGGCGCACGGCGCGGTAGGTGGCCTGGCGGAAGTCGCCGCCCTCGGTGTGCTTGAGGTGGGCCTTGCCGGAGGCCAGGGTGATGCGCATATCGGTGATGGGCGCGCCGGTGAGCACGCCCCGGTGCTGCTTTTCCGCGAGGTGGGTCAGGATCAGGCGCTGCCAGTTGCGGTCAAGCGCGTCCTCGGGACAGATGCTGTCAAAGCTCAGCCCGCTCCCGGCGGGCAGGGGTTCGAGCAGAAGGTGCACCTCGGCATAGTGGCGCAGGGGCTCGAAGTGGCCCACACCCTCGACGCTGTCCCGTATGGTCTCGCGGTAGAGGACGCGCCCGGCGTCCAGCTCCACCGCGGTGTCGAAGCGCTCCTGTACGACGCTTTTGAAAATCTCGGCCTGGACGCGGCCCATGAGCTGGACGCTGATCTCTCCCGCCTGGGCGTTCCAGACGATGTGGAGCTGCGGGTCCTCCTGGTCAAGCTGCATGAGCTTCGGCAGCAGGACCATCGGGTCGGTCCCCTTTTCCAGGCGCAGGCGATAGCTCATCACCGGCTCCAAAACCGCGGCCTCCGCGTCCGCCTCCGCGCCGAGGCCCTGGCCGGGCCGTGTCGCGCTCAGGCCCAGGACGGCGCAGCATGCGCCCGCGCCGAGCTCCTCCGCCGTCTCGAACTTCTCGCCGGAGTAGAGGCGAAGCTGGCTGATCTTCTCCTCCAACTCCTCCCCGGCGGCATTTTTATATTGCAGCGGCGTTCGCACGCGCAGCGTCCCGCCCGTAATTTTGAGCCAGGTCAGGCGGTTTCCCTGGGTGTCGCGGGAGATTTTATAGACCCGCGCGGCAAAGTCGTCGGCATAGACGGGCCGCGGAGCAAAGCGCTCGAGCGCGTCCAGCAGGACGTCCACGCCCTCGGTTCTGAGTCCCGAGCCGAAAAAGCACGGGAAGACGCGGCGGTCGGTGACGAGGCTTCGGATCGTCTCGTCGCTGACCGTCCCGCTCTCGAGGTATTCCTCCATCGCGCCCTCGTCGCAGAGGGCGACGGCCTCGAGGCGCTCGTCCTCCGGCGCGCCGAAGTCGGCGCAGCGCTCCGAGAGGCGGGCGGAAAGCTCCCCCGTCAGGGCGTCATGTCCGGGGCCGGGCAGGTCCATCTTGGTGACGAAGAGAAAGGTCGGCACATGGTAGCGCTCCAGGAGCTTCCAGAGCGTCTCCGTGTGGGCCTGCACGCCGTCGGTCCCGCTGATGACCAGCACCGCGCAGTCCAGCACGCGCAGCGTCCGCTCGCACTCGGCGGAGAAATCGACGTGCCCGGGCGTATCGAGCAGAGTCAGCGTCCCCTCCCCCAGCGGCATGAGCGCCTGCTTGGAGAAGATCGTGATGCCGCGCTGCCGCTCGAGACTGTGGGTGTCGAGAAAGCTGTCGCGGTGGTCGACACGGCCCAGCTTCCGGAGTCTGCCGGAGAGATAGAGCATCGCCTCGGACAGGGTGGTCTTGCCCGCGTCCACATGGGCCAGCAGACCGACGCAGAGATTTGGTTTTGTCCGGGCCATGGGCGTGCTCCTCTCTAAAAAGACGAAAATCAGTATACCACAGAAAGCTGTCAGCGTCGATAGTGTTATGTCAACTTGTTGAATTTTTTTCCATATGATTGCTCCCCCCCAATAATTTTTTGAATTTGTTGGGGGAGCAATTTAGCCATGTTTCGCGGTTGCCCCGCCAGGGGCGAGCGAAACGGCAATTCATACTAGAACCTCATGAAAACCTTTAATCCCTTAAAGGTTTTCATAGCGCCATAAGGCGCGTAGAGGTTCTTGTATGAGACGTGTTTTCAGCGTTTACGCCGCGGGAACTGCGGCTTTCTTGATTAAAGAATTTAATCAAGAAATAGTATCAATCATTAATGATGTGCCTGCATTCGTCGCTGTCTTGATTTAAGAATAAATTGGCACATCATTAAAAGGGATAGGTGGCTGTCCGATCCAGGGGGTAGTAGCTGTAGAGCTCGTTCTCCGGCAGCTCGCCCCGGCCGAGGGCCCAGTCGATCATGCCGTACTGCATGGCGTCGGTGATGACGCCGTAGTGTCCGCCCCAGGCGCACTCCACGATGGTGACGTCGCAGCCGTGGGCGACCATGAGCTGGATGGCGCGCTTGTTCATGCCCACGCCGCCGAACTCGAGGAACATGAAGCGCGTCCCCGCCTTTGCCGCGCTGTCGCACTGCTCGGGTGTGAGGGTGTGGCTCTCCACCTCCCAGTGCATGCCGGCGTCAAAGGTCAGCACCGTTTTCGCCGCGAGGCCGTGGTTATCATAAAGGATGGCCGCGGCCTGGCTCGCGGTATATGCGCCCATGCTGGCCCCGCAGAGGACCAGGTCATGCAGGAAGACGTTGTTCTCGATCGCCGCCTGCTCGAGCGCGCGGTAGGAGTCCTCGACCTTGAGCGGCACCGCGCCGAAGCCGTTGGCGTAGCACATGAGCATGATGGCGTTCGGCGGGTCGGCGGCATAGACGTATTCCGTCAGATAGCCGTTGGCCAGCGCCTCGTCATAGCCGCCGGGGTAGAAGATGAGGCAGGTGGTCTCCGGCCCCGCGTCCTTGGGGACGTAGATCAGCCCCAGGCGGTGGTAGTACAGAATGCCCTTGCCGAGGTCGGTCCCGGCGTACTCCGAATAGCGCACCGGCTCGTCCGTCCCTTCGGCCACGGTGACGATGCGCTCCAGGCAGCGCTTCAAGAGTAGCGGGCCGTCGCGGTAGTCGCCCAGCTCGTTCCAGAGCTTCACGGCCTCGTCCATGCGGCAGGCGTAGGTCGCCGCGAGCGCCTGCTCATACAGCGCCTCGCGGTACGCCGCGGCCCGCTCCGCCGCGCCGGGGTAGTCGTTCACCGACTCCATCAGGGAGATCGCTTCGGCGTAGCGCCCGCTTTCCGCGTAGCTTTCCGCGCGGCGACAGTCGCATTCGAGAGCGCGGGTCGGAGCGTCCGCAAAATCGCCAAGGGCGCGGAAAGCGTCCCTGGCGTCGAGATACGCCCCGGTGTTCAGCAGGGCCTCCGCCGCCCGGTAGTCGGCCTCCAGCCCCAGGCGGGTAAGCTCCGCCTCGCAGTCGGCCGCTTTCTCCCCGAGTCCGAGGGCGAGATAGGCCTCGCGCGCCGCGGCATAGTCCCCCGCGGCATAGAGGGCCTCCGCGCCGTCAAACGCCACGCGGTACTGCCGCGCCTGCCAGGCACGCCAGCCATAAAAGGCGAGGCAGCCGGCTGCGAGCAGCGCAAGCGCCGGGATGAGGACGCGGACAGCTGTCCGGACGCCGCTTTTTTTCCGCTCCCTGTTTGCTTCCTGTCGGGTCATACCGTTCCCCCTGATATTCGGTCCTGTAATCGAAGAATCCCGCTTATTGTACCGCCGCGTCCGCCGTTTCGCAAGCCTTTCTTTTCCAAACGCTCCGGGCAGCTGCCTGTCACAAGCGCGAACACTCCCCGCCCTTATGCCGGGCGGGGAGTGTTCGCGCCGTTTTCCGCGTATCAGCGCATATGCTCCAGGCGGTCGCGGAGCTGTTTGTTCTGCTTTTTCAGCTCCTCGTTCTGCGCCTCAAGCTGGTCGAGCTTTTTGTTCATCGGCTCAAGCTGTTTTTTGAGCTCCTTCGCCATGGCCCGGCGGTACATGCGCATCTCGCCCGCGGTTCCGATCGCCGACCCGGCAAGGGAAATGCCTATGGCCGCGACGGCGATGTGCTTGAGATGCTTCGGCTCCATCAGCCAGCTCACGAGCTTGAGCGCCTTTGGGCTGACCGGCAGCTGCTCCGCCAGGGCCGCCTCCGCCCTGGCCGCCATGGCTCTTTTCGCTTTGGTAAACATGATGATTTCCTCCCGTAAAATATGTTTGTTTCTTCTATCCCCCGTACACAAGCACGGTCAGCGCGGTATAGACCACGGCCAGACCCATGAGCAGCAGGCCCTGCTTGAGGCGGTGCTCCGTGAGCAATCCCACGAACTCACGCACGGCGGCGTTCGGCCAGAAGTACCACTTTGTCGGCGCGCCCATGCCGACGGCGCGCATTTTGACCTGACGCGCCTTGAGCCCGGCGCGGAAGACATGATAATTCGTCGTGAAGAAGGCGATCTTGCCCATGCCCGCCGCCTCGATCTTCGCCTTGGAAAAGCGCATGTTCTCCGCCGTATCAGTGGACCGATCCTCCAGGATGATACGCTCGGCCGGGACGCCCTTCGAGAGCAGCCAGTCACGCATGGAGGCCGCCTCCGACCGGATCTCGTCCGGGCCCCGGCCGCCGGAGACCACGAAGCGCGCTTCCCTGCCGGTCTCCTTCCGCTGCCGCTCATCAAAGCGCAGGGCGAGCTCCAGACGGCCCCGGAGCAGCGGCGTGGGCGTGCCGTCCTTTCTGAGGCCGCAGCCGAGGACGAGCAGATAGTCCTGATCCGTCTCGGGCACATAGCGCGCGGCGAGCAGATCGGCCACGACCGAGCCGAAGATCATGCACTCAAAATACAGATAGAAGGCCGCCAGCAGGTTCACGAGCAGGTTCTCCGCGAGGCTTCCGCCGGTGACGGCGCTGTGGAGATCCAGCACCGCGATCAGCCCCGCGCCCGCCATGATGAGAAAGGCGAGGATCATGCCGAGGATGTTGACAAAGCGCCGCCCCTCATGCCGGATGAGCGAGACGTTGGAGATAAACAGGGCCAGCGAAAAGCACAGCAGCAGCGGCATGGTCATGAGCATATAGTTTTTGGCGGAGTGGAGCAGCATGAACAGCATCTCCAGCGAGCTGCAGCCGTCTGGCTCCCGGAAGCAGCGCAGCGTCATGCTCAGGAATGTGATAAAGAGAAAGACGCAGAACAGCGCGAAGCCCGAATACAGGATCGTATTGTAGGAATAAGGGTTATAGCGGAGCTGGCCGAAGAAGGCGCGCAGCAGCAGGATCACCGCGCACGCAAAATAGAGCGTGAGGATCAGGCTGCCCCGGCGCAGGCGCAGCGTCTCCTCCGCGCGCAGGAGCGGCACAAAGCACAGCAGTACGAGTACGCTCATAACCGCGATATCGTAGAGCTTCGGCTTTTTTTCTCTGGTGTTGAATCTCAGCATATCATGATCGCTGCTTTCACCGATAGTTTTTCCCGGCGGACGGCTCAGGCCGTCCGCCGGGTTTGATGTTTCCGGAGTGCTTCAGGGTCTGGCGCTGTAGTCACCGACAACGAGTGTGGTGAACGGGATTTCACTGTTCTGCGCCTCATACCCGGGCGGCGGCGTAACCCCAAGGCCGCCGTTCGGCATCCTTCTGCGCACGAGTCTGACAAACCAGGAGTCACGGTCCAGGCCGTCGGCCCCCTCATAGAGGCTGGTGCCGCCCATGACCAGATCCAGAATGTCGTCGTCCAACGCGGTTTTCTTGTCTGTCATTGTCATTCCTCCCGATTCGGATTGCTGTGCGTTCACTTTGCGGCCGCGGCCGTCTCTGTCGGGACGTCCAGGCGCTGGCGCGCGACCAGCTCCGCGAAGAAGCCGTTTTTCGCGATCAGCTCGTCATAGGTGCCGTCCTCCATGATGTGCCCCTTGTCGAGCACGAGGATGCGGTCGCAGTTGCGGATGGTGGAGAGGCGGTGCGCGATGACGATGCGGGTGCATTTGAGCTTGTCAAGCGCGTCCGACACCTGCTTCTGCGTGCGGTTGTCAAGGGCGGAGGTCGCCTCGTCGAAGATCAGGATCCTGGGCTTCGGCGCGACCGCGCGCGCGATCATCAGCCTCTGCTTCTGGCCGCCGGAGATGCCGCCCGCGCCCTCGGCAATGATGGTCTGCATGCCCATGGGCATGGCGCGGATATCGTCGGCAATGCCCGCCATCTCGGCGGCCGCCCAGGCGTCGTCCAGCGTGAGCTGGGGCGCGGAGATGACGATGTTGGAGTAGATGTCCCCCTGGAAGAGGCTGCCGTCCTGGGTGACGGCGCCGATCCTGCGGCGCAGGGAGCGCAGATCCAGCTTGGACATGTCCTTGCCGTCGTAATAGATGGCGCCCTTTTCCGGGGTCTCAAAGCCGAGCATCAGACGCACCAGCGTGGATTTGCCGCAGCCGGTGGTGCCGACGAGGGCGATGTACTCTCCCGCCTTGATCTTGAGGCTCATCCCGTCGACCACATAGGGCATGGTGTCGGTATAGCGGAAGTAGACGTTTGAAAGCTCGATCGCGCCGTTGAGGGAGGTCACCATGGTCTTGTTCTCGGAGGACTCGGGCTCCGCCTTGAGGATGGGCTCCGCCATCTCGAGGATCGGTTTGATCTGGGCAACCGACAGGGCCATGCCCGTCAGCGCGCCGAACGCGCCGGAGACCATGCCGAAGGCCGCGTTAAAGGCGATGTACTCCGAGCCGCTGACTTTGGTCTGCACCGCGAGGTAGTAGAGCACGACCGTACCGAGCAGCTCAATGGCCAGGGAGATCGCCCCGTTGACCTTGATGAACAGGGGCGGGTTATAGGTGAGCTCGGCGACCTTGGAGTAGGCGTCCGCCCAGCGGGCGAAGGCGCGCTTTTCCGCGCCGGCGAGCTTGACCTTCTGTACGCCGGAGACCATGGCAAAGGCGATGCCGTTCTCCTTCGCCCCCAGCTCCATGGCCTGCTTGCTGATGCTCATCTGCCGGAACGAGGCGATCAGGCTGACCGCGAGCGAGGCAGCCAGGATCAGCAGCGCCGGGGTCACCAGTGCGGGCGCGTAGTGGAAGATCTGCGTGATGTACAGCAGACTTGTCAGCGCCCCGAGGCCCGTGGAGAAGACGCTGCCCAGCAGCAGGCTGGTCAGCTGATTGACGGAATTGGAGCGGCTGGACAGTTCGCCCGAGGAGAACTTGCGGAAGAAGTTGGCGGGCAGGTTCAGAATACGCATCATGACCGCGGCCTCCACGGCGAGGGAGGTCTTGATCTCGAGGCGGCTCATCATCAGCTCGCGCACGCTCGTGATGATCTGGCCGGAGAGGATGGCCGTCAGCATAAAGACCGCCGTGCCGACCAGCAGATTCATGTTCCCGCTGTCCAGCACAAAGCCGGTGAGCACGCGGGTGATGGGCGTCGCCACCATGCCGAAGAGCGTGACGAGCAGCGACATGGCGACGATGGCGACATAGTCGCCGACGTCCAGGCAGTTTGTGAGGTACTTGATCAGATCCGCAATGCCGAGTTTTCTGAGGGGCAGGGGCTTGTAGAAGCAGATCGCCTCCGCCTCAAACGCCTCCGCCGTCTTTTTATTGAGAGTCTCCTTTTTGCCGCTTGCCGGGTCCCGGAACCAGTAGCCCTTGACCTGCTTGGGCATGAGGGCCACGGGCAGGCCGTCCTCCCTGCGGAAGGCGATCATCGGGCCGTAGGCGTCCTTGTACCAGTCCTCTTCGAGCCTGACGCTGCGGCGCATGATGCCGTGCGGGCGCAGGCAGTATTCCAGGGCCTCGTCCGCGTCGTGGATGCTGCCGGGGATCTCGACGGGCTTTGCGCGGTAATACTTCAGAATGTCGTCAATGGCGGCCTTGGTGATGACGCGGTTGTCCTCCAGGTCGTTTGCGCCGCGCCTTCCGAGTACGACGGAGGCCATGCGAAAAATGGATTCTTCAAAGGTGTCCTGATCCTGCTGCTTGCGCATTCGGATTTGTTCGTCAAACCATCCCATTCTTCACACCTCCTCAGTCGCTGGAAATGAGCTCTGTATAGTAGCCGCCCCTGGCGTAGAGCTCCTCATGGGTGCCGCGCTCGATGACCTTGCCCTTGTCGAGGACAATGATCTCGTCGCAGTCGCGTATGGTGGACAGACGGTGGGCGATCACGATGCAGGTGATGCCGCGCTCCTTGACGGCCTTGACCAGCTCATACTCGGTCTTGGCGTCCAGCGCGGAGGTGGCCTCGTCCATGATGATGACGGAGGGGTCCTGGGCCAGGACGCGCGCGATCTCGATGCGCTGGCGCTGGCCGCCGGAGAGGTCCTTGCCGCCCTCGGTGAGCTTTCCGTAGAAGCCGCCGTCGCGCGCCATGATGTCGTCGTAGATCTGGGCGTCGCGCGCGGCGAGGATCATCTCGAAGTCCTCGATGGAGTTGTCCCACATCTTGATGTTGTTGGCAATGGTGTCCTCAAAGAGGGTGATCTCCTGGTCGACGACCGCGACCGAGCCGGTGAAGACGCTGCGGTCGATCTCGGAGATGGGCTTGCCGTCGAAGAGGATCTCGCCGCTCCAGGGCTGATACAGGCCGGAGATCAGCTTGGAGAGTGTGGACTTGCCGCAGCCGGAGGTGCCGACAAAGGCGACGCGGCTGCCGGGCTTCATGTTCATGGAAAAATGCTCGATCAGGGGCTTGCCGAGGCGGGAGTAGCCGAAGCTCACATCCCTGAGCTCCACCGCGCCGGAGAGCTTGGAGTAGTCCGCGTCCTCCTGCAGCGGCGTATCGCTGAAGCTGGGGTCCGTGGGATACTGCATGACGTCCTCGACGCGCTCCATATCGGTGCGCATCTCCTGGATGGTCTGGCCCGCCGAGACCAGCGTCATGGCAGGCGCCATGAAGGCGCTCAGAAAGCCCTGAAAGCTCATGATCGAGCCGAGGGTGAACTCGCCGTGCATCGCAAGCCCAACGCCGATGACCATGACGCAGCCGCTGGCGATGGAGCTCAGCACGGTCGGGATCACGCCGAGATACTGGTTGAGCTTGGCATACTTTACTTTCTGGGTGTTGACCGAGGCCTGATAGCCGGCCCACTTCCGGAAGTAGCCGTTCTCCGCGCCGCTGGCCTTGATGGTCTCCACCATCTGGATGCCGGAGACCGTGGCCGCGACCAGCTTGCCGGCGTCGCGCATCTGCACGCGCGTGATGTTCACGCGCTTGGAGGAGATGAGCTGGGAGGTCAGGAGGTTGAGCACGATGGTCACGATGCCGATGAGGGTGAGCAGGGGGCTGAGCCTGAGCATCACGAAGAGATAGAAGAACATCATGAGCGTGTTCAGCAGCAGCGGGGTCAGCGTGTTCACCAGCGTGCCCGCGATGGTGGCGTTGGTGCTCTGGCGCTGGAGGATGTCGCCCGCCATGCGCTGGGAGAAAAACTCCATCGGCATGCGCAGGATCTTCCACATGTATTCGCTGCTGCCCACGACGCTCATCTTGCCGTCGATCTTGCGAGAATAGATCGCCTGGACCCAGGAGACGACGACCTGTGCCAGCCCCATCAGACTCAGCAGGATGATAAACGGCATCAGCAGCTCGCGGTTCTCGCCGGTCAGAAGTCTGTCCATAAAGAAGCGGCTGAAGATGGGGTTGATGATGCCGAAGAGGGAGCTGATAACCGTCGAGATCAGCACGAAGGCCACCGCCGCGCCCGCGCCGCGCAGGCGCTTGCGGGCAAAGTCCAGCGTGCTCTTGCGTTTGCCGCCCGGCTCAAAGGCGGGCCCCGGGGTGATCTGCAGGCAGATGCCCGTAAAGGCCTGGTCAAGCTCCTCCATCGTGATCCTGACCTCGCCGCGGGCGGGGTCGTTTATGTAGGCGTGCCTGCCCTGGAAACCGTCAAGCACCACAAAGTGGTTGAAGTTCCAGTGGATGATGCAGGGCAGGCTGATGCTGTCGCGCAGCGCGGAGAGCTCGCAGCGAAAGCCCTGGGCCTCAAAGCCGTAGTTGCGCGCGGCGATCAGGATGTTTTTCGCGCTCGACCCGTCACGGGAGACGCCGCAGTCAAGGCGCACCTGCTCAAGCGCCACCCACTTGTCGTAATAGGCCATGATCATCGCCAGCGACGCAGCGCCGCACTCCAGCGCCTCCATCTGCATGACGACCGGAACCCTGGCCCGCTTCCCGATCACCGGTTTTTTGATCTTGTCCTTTGCCATCCGTCAGCCCTCATTTATTGAACAGCAGGCTGAGCACCTGCGTATATTTGTAGCTGACGCGCACATTGTAAAAGCCGTCGGAGAGGCCCGTCTGCGCGGTGGCGATGATGAGGCCGTTGGAGTCCCGGCCGACGTTGGCGACCGTGCAGGTATGCTCACCGGCGGTAACGGTCATGCCCTCCTCAATGCAGCAGCACCACCGCCAGCAGGATGACCCAGACCGCAGGGCTTGTGACGCGCAGATAATCGTTGAGCTGCTCCGGAGACGAGATGCGGTCGATGCTTTTTTCGCGAAACAGGTTCTGATCCATGTCTTTTCCTCCTTACATGCGGCCGCGCTCAGCCGTTGTCAATGTTCAGGATATCGACAAAGCCCGTTACCTCAAATATTTCCATGATGACCTCGCTCACATGGCGGAGCGTCATGCCGCCCTTTTTCGCCATGAGCTTCTGTGCCGAGAGCAGCACGCGAAGTCCGGCCGAGGAGATGTACTCCAGCTTTTCAAGGTCCAGCTCCAGTCTGTCCGCGCCGGCCAGCGCCTCTCTGAGCTCGCTCTCGAGCTGAGGCGCGGTGGTCGTATCCAGACGCCCCTCCAGCGCGACATTCAGAACGCTGTTTTCCATCGTCTTTTCAATCTTGAGCATTGCCGTGTCCTCCTGTTTTCTGTTCTGTGTGCAGCGCAGCGGCTGTCCTCACAGGCGGTTTTTCCCCATAAGGGTATATATCAACAGTTTGATTATACTCTTCGCCCCCGATGAAATCAACGGTTCGTGAAAGATTTTAATGGGGGCCGAGATGTGTTATGTAAGCTTTTTTGGTGCGGTGAACGGGAAAGAGGAGGCAGCTCCCCTTCGGCTCTGCCTCCTCTTTCGCAAACGCTGATTCATACGCCTTGATCCGGCGATGATTGGCGGTCCGGTCGTTCCGCTTTTATCTCCAGATCATGTTGTTGACGAGATTCTGGACCTGATCGGGGTCGTAGCCCGCGCGGATCAGGTTGTTGCGGCGGGCGGCGCCGTCGCCGTACTTGCCGTTCATCACGTCGTTGGCGACAGGGCCGTAGCCCTTGCACAGGGCGTTGACCAGGGACTGAACGTCGTTATAGTTATA